>NZ_JAEEVD010000024.1:0-38167 GCF_016290755.1 Lachnospira sp. | reverse complement strand
TTACAGCATGAGCACCCAAACCTTCTGAAACCTTAACAAAATCCACCTGATCTTCTAAAACTGTTGCTGAATATCTCTTGCCATAAAAGAGATCCTGCCACTGTCTTACCATACCAAGTACATGATTGTTAAAGATAATCTCAATAACTGGAATGTTATAACGAGTTGCTGTTGCTATTTCATTCATATTCATTCTAAAGCAACCATCACCAGCAATATTAATTACAATCTTATCCTTTACACCCACTTTAGCACCAATAGCTGCACCTAGGCCATAACCCATAGTTCCAAGGCCACCTGATGTAAGAAGTGTACGTGGACTTGTGTACTTATAATGCTGAGCTGCCCACATCTGGTGCTGTCCAACATCAGTTGCAATAATAGCCTCACCCTTAGTGATTCTATCGATATTTTCCATAATATTAGGACCATTTAAAGAGTCCTTATTGAACTTCATTGGGAACTTCTTTTGATATTCCTCAATATGCTTAATCCACTCTGTGTGATCTTGCTTTGTAAGCTTAGCATTTAGGCGAGAAAGGACTTCCTTAGCATCGCCAATAATTGAGGCATCTGTATGAATATTCTTATTAATTTCAGCTGGATCTACATCAATATGTAAAATCTTAGCATGACGCGCAAACTTCTTAGCATTACCTGTTACTCTATCTGAGAATCTTGCACCAATGGCAATAAGAAGATCACATTCAGACACGCCAAAGTTAGAAGTTTTAGTACCATGCATACCAATCATACCTGTATACTTCTTATCGTGTCCTGAAAATGCGCCTTTACCCATTAAGGAATCACAAACCGGTGCGTCTACCAAATCTGCAAATTCTCTTAATTCCTTAGAGGCATCAGATAAAATCACACCGCCTCCTACATAAAGGAAAGGCTTTTTAGAAAGCTTAATCATTGCTACTGCCTTATCTATATCCTCATCAGTTAAGTCAATAACCTTTCTTTTTGGAGCTTCAATTTCCATCTTCTTAAATTCTGCTAAATTAGCTGTTACATCTTTTGTTACATCTACTAAAACAGGGCCTGGACGTCCCTCTTTAGCTATTCTAAACGCTTCTCTAATTGTGGAAGCTAGCTTGTTAACATCTTTAACAATATAGCTGTGCTTTGTAATAGGCATAGCAACACCAGCTATATCAACCTCTTGGAATGAATCCTTACCAAGTAAAGGTACAGTAACATTACAAGTAATTGCCACTACAGGAATTGAATCCATATAAGCTGTAGCAATACCAGTTACTAAATTAGTTGCACCAGGACCTGAAGTAGCAAAACAAACACCTACTTTACCTGTTGCTCTTGCATAACCATCTGCAGCATGAGCAGCCCCCTGCTCATGACTTGTAAGTACATGAGTAATTTCATCAGAATGCTTATAAAGAGCGTCATATACATTAAGGATAGCTCCACCTGGATATCCAAAAACAGTATCAACACCCTGTTCTTTCAAACATTCAACGATGATTTCTGAACCATTAATTTTCATAAACCTTCTCTCCTATTTCGACCCTATAGTTTTTTAAAGTAAATGTGTAACTATTAGGAAAATATACTTAAAACCCGGTACTAAATGCGATTATACCTAGGTATTAAGTTATAAGTCTTAAGCTGTGGCCATAATACAGCTTAAGACTTAGTTTAATACTTTTTTATATATAAATAAAGTCTAAATATTAGTTTACACCCTTAGGAACTTCTAGAATTGCACCTCTGTTACCTGATGTAACCATAGAAGCATATCTCTTTAAGTAACCTGTTGTAACCTTTGGTTCTCTTGGAGTCCAAGCCTGTCTTCTCTTTTCTAATTCTTCATCAGAAACCTTTAAGTTAAGGCTTAACTTAGGTATATCAATTGAGATAATATCTCCTTCTTCTACTAAAGCAATAGGTCCGCCAACAGCAGCTTCTGGAGAAACATGTCCAATAGATGCACCACGGCTTGCGCCTGAGAATCTACCATCAGTAATTAAAGCTACTGATGAGCCAAGTCCCATACCAGCAATAGCTGAAGTAGGATTAAGCATTTCTCTCATACCAGGGCCACCCTTTGGTCCTTCATATCTAATAACAACAACGTCGCCAGGATTAATCTTTCCACCCTTAATAGCAACAATTGCATCATCTTCACAATCAAATACTCTTGCTGGTCCTTCATGTACAAGCATTTCATCAACAACAGCTGAACGCTTAACAACTGAACCGTCTGGAGCTAAGTTACCTGAAAGTACTGCAAGTCCACCTGTCTTAGAATATGGATTTGATACTGGTCTAATAACTTCTGGATCTAAGTTTTTAGCATCCTTTATATTCTCACCAACTGTCTTACCTGTAACTGTCATACAGTCTCTATTAATAAGACCAAGACTATCAAGTTCCTTCATTACTGCATATACACCGCCGGCTTCATTTAAGTCTTCCATGTAAGTTGGGCCTGCTGGTGCAAGGTGACAAAGGTTTGGAGTCTTTTCTGAAATTGGATTTGCAAATTTAATATCAAAATCAAAGCCTACTTCGTGAGCAATAGCTGGAAGGTGAAGCATTGAATTTGTTGAACAACCAAGGGCCATATCAACAGTTAAGGCATTCATAATAGCATCCTTTGTCATAATGTCTCTTGGACGAATATTCTTTCTATACATTTCCATAACAGCCATACCTGCATGTTTAGCAAGCTTAATTCTTTCTGAGTAAACTGCAGGAATTGTTCCATTTCCTCTAAGACCCATACCAAGAACCTCTGTTAAGCAGTTCATAGAGTTAGCTGTGTACATACCAGAACATGAACCACAAGTAGGACATGCCTTATGCTCATATTCCTTTACATCCTCTTCTGTCATCTTACCAGCTGCGCAAGCACCAACTGCCTCAAACATAGAAGAAAGGCTAGTCTTGTGACCCTTAACACGGCCTGCAAGCATAGGACCACCGGATACAAATACAGTAGGAACATTCACTCTAGCTGCTGCCATAAGAAGACCAGGTACGTTCTTATCACAATTAGGTACCATAACTAGGGCATCAAACTGATGAGCAATTGCAAGAGATTCTGTTGAATCTGCAATTAAATCTCTAGTTACAAGAGAATACTTCATACCAATATGACCCATGGCAATACCATCACAAACTGCAATTGCAGGAATAACTACTGGCACACCACCAGCTTCTGCTACTCCCATCTTTACTGCATTTACAATCTTATCTAGGTTCATATGACCTGGAACAATTTCATTATATGAGCTAACGACACCAACTAATGGCTTTTCCATTTCTTCCTCAGTAAAACCCAAGGCATTAAAAAGGGAACGATGTGGTGCCTGTTGCATACCTTTTTTTACATTATCACTCTTCATAATCCTTCTTCCTTCCTTTAATTAAATATTAGCAGCGATTAAATCGCCCATTTTATCAGTTCCTACAACTTCCTTTGTCTCATTAGAAGCTATATCAACTGTTCTATAACCTTCACTTAATACCTTAGCCACTGCCTCCTCAATAGCATTAGCCTCCTTATCAAGATCAAGACTAAACTTAAGCATCATTGCAGCTGAAAGAATTGTTGCAATTGGATTAGCCTTGTTTTGTCCTGCAATATCTGGTGCTGAACCATGACTAGGTTCGTATAGTCCAAGCTTTGTCTTACCAAGTGATGCAGATGATAACATTCCAATAGAACCTGTAATCATACTTGCCTCGTCTGATAAAATGTCACCAAACATGTTCTCAGTTAAAATAACATCAAACTGTCCAGGATTCATAACAAGCTGCATTGCACAGTTATCAACTAACATATTCTCTAAGGCTACATCCTCATAATCCTTAGAAACCTCAGCTACAACTTTTCTCCAAAGTCTAGAAGAATCAAGTACATTAGCCTTATCTACTGATGTTACCTTCTTCTTTCTTTTTCTAGCAATTTCAAATGCCTTAATAGCAATTCTTCTAATTTCTTCTTCATTATATGTAAGAGTATCTCTAGCTTCTAACATACCATTAACTGTCTTAGTTTCTCTTTCTCCAAAGTAAAGACCGCCTGTAAGCTCTCTTACAATAATCATATCAAAGCCATCCTTTGTAATCTCTTCCTTTAAAGGACAAGCTTTTTTTAACTCATTATAAAGATAAGCAGGTCTTAGATTAGCAAATAAACCTAAATCCTTACGAATCTTTAAAAGACCAGCCTCTGGTCTTAAATTAGGTGCCACATCATACCATCTTGAGTTACCTACATTACCGCCAACTGCGCCAAGTAATACTGCATCTGAAGCCTTGCAAATATCTACCGCCTCATCAGTTAGTGGAACGCCATACTCATCAATGGAGCAACCTCCCATTAAAATCTTAGTATAATTAAAAGTATGACCAAACTTATCAGCCACCTTATTTAGCACTTTAACTGCCTCTCCTACAATTTCTGGTCCGATTCCATCACCAGGAATTAAAGTAATCTTACATTCCATAACTACATACCTCTTATCCTAATTTAAACCAAGTGTATTTGGTTTATATTATATATTACAGTTGTCTAACCGCATAAGTCAAGTTGTATTACAACTTAATTTTATTTTTCTTAATTTAAAAATTGATTTCCATTATTAGTGATAGCTCTAAAATTTACTATAATTTATTAAGAGGCTCAAATAAGCTTATAATTGATCAACAATCCAGTCAATAACTGGATGCTCTTCCTCCCCTTCTTTAGTTTCTCTTGGTTTTGACATAGGTTCCATATCTGCAGATGAAGTCTCTGTTTTAGAATTAGAATCTATATCTGAATCCTCTAGGATTTCATAATTTCTTTTATTCTCCTCTAAGATATCTTTTTTAAACTCTTCCTCTAACTCCTTTTCTTCCCTTGCCTTGGCTTCCTTCTTTCTTAGTTTCTTTTCTTCCTTTGCCCTTCTTTTCTTTTCCTTCTTAGATAGGACAATTATTTCATTAGCCTTTAAATAGACGCTGGCCTTTTTATAAGCTGCCGGTAGCTTTAAGAAAACTAAGGAAACTACTAGACAAGTACAAAGATAGATTATTAAGCATAAAATGCATATAGAGATTACATTTTCCTTAAACAAATCCATATTAATACTTACATTGACAGTGGCAATTACCTTGTTGTTGTCGTTATAGATATTAGCGCCCCTGTAAACAATCCAGGTTTTATTTAAGCTTGATAGGCTAGCCTTCTTCTTTAAGACAATCTTACTATAATAAGAATAGCTAAGTCCCCTAAAGACCCCTAAATCATATGGCCCCTCATCAGCTAAATATACCATTCTGTTATTATCAAGATCTATGTATAAAAGCGACAAGTCATAGATACTTTCATTGGCCCCATAAACTAGGGAAAGGGCATTCTTTATGGATGCATATTCCTTATAGTCCTTTAGGTGGCCAAAATCTGCCGTGTGCTTAGTATTTATCTCGTCTTCTGCCACATTTCTATCAGAAAGACTTGAAAAAATACTAGAAACGTAAGCATTTAGATTTTCTAAGTCCTCTTTATCAATATTAGTCTGAATGCTCTCAATGGTTGAATTTATGGTCTCATTAGCCTTATCTAGATATTTGGCATATGAAAATGTAATCACAACAATTAAGACTAGAAGCGTATATATAAGTAAACTAAGATTGATTTTTAGCAATTTTACTAGTTTAGATTTCACTTTTACCCCCAATACTTAGACTAATTTAAAATCACAATATTTTTATATATTATATCATGACTATAAAAAATTTGCATTAAAAAAAGTCGCTAGAAATCTCTAGCGACTTAAG
This sequence comes from Lachnospira sp., assembly GCF_016290755.1. Lineage (NCBI taxonomy): Bacteria > Bacillati > Bacillota > Clostridia > Lachnospirales > Lachnospiraceae > Lachnospira > Lachnospira sp. The sequence goes on along the minus strand of NZ_JAEEVD010000024.1, from coordinate 32,371 downwards.
CTTTATTATATAAATTAGTTATCTTCTGATGTTGTAGCCTTTTCAACCTGAGCAATTGCCTTCTTCTGCATTGGAATACGACAGTTCTTGTTGTTACCAAATTCAACGATAACATCATCCTCAGAAAGACTGATGATCACTCCGTAGAAACCACTAGTAGTAAGAACTACATCTCCTACCTCCATTGATTCCATAAGAATCTGCTGTTCCTTCTGCTGCTTCTTCTGTGGTCTAATTGCCAAGAAATACATCATAGCGATGATAGCAACAATATAAATGACCATAACTATAGCTGACATAAATAACCTCCTAATTTTTCTTCATTAATCGCTAGTCTAAAACTAACTTCACTTTAAGAATAATAAACCAAATTAACTGCTATGTCTATTAAATAATAATAAATTCAAACAATTATTTTTTATCCTTATCATAAGTCTTTAGTAAATATAATCTCTCATCCTTAAAACTCTTATAATTACCAGCTTCAATAGCTCCTCTAATATCTGTCATTAAATGATTATAGAAATAGAGATTATGTAAAACGCAAAGTCTCATACCAAGCATTTCCTTAGCCTTAAGTAAGTGTCTTATATAGGCTCTTGAATAATTACGACAAGCAGGACAATTACAGCCCTCTTCAATTGGTGCTAAATCCTTTTCATACTTAGCATTAAAGAGGTTGATCTTACCAAACTTAGTATAAACATGACCATGTCTACCATTTCTTGATGGGTAAACACAATCAAAGAAATCAATACCTCTATCAACTGCCTCTAAGATATTAGCTGGTGTACCAACACCCATAAGATATGTAGGCTTTTCCTTTGGAAGGTATGGCACTACCTTATCAAGTACGTGATACATTTCCTCATGAGTCTCACCAACTGCAAGACCACCAACAGCATAACCGTCAAGGTCCATCTCAGTAATTCTCTTTGCATGTTCAATTCTAATATCATCATAAACCGCACCCTGATTAATACCAAAGAGCATCTGATGTGGATTAACTGTATCCTCTAAAGAATTAAGTCTATCCATTTCCTTCTTACAACGCTCAAGCCAACGTGTAGTTCTTGCTACTGACTTCTCAACATAGTTTCTATCAGCCTTAGCAGGAGCACACTCATCAAAGGCCATGGCAATTGTTGAACCAAGGTTTGACTGAATCTGCATACTCTCCTCAGGACCCATAAAAATCTTATGTCCATCAATGTGAGACTGGAAAGTAACTCCCTCTTCCTTAATCTTTCTTAAGCCTGCAAGAGAGAATACCTGGAATCCGCCTGAATCTGTAAGGATTGGCTTATCCCAATTCATAAACTTATGTAAGCCGCCTAATTCTTTAATTAGCTTATCTCCTGTACGTACATGAAGATGATATGTGTTAGAAAGTTCAATCTGTGTGCCAATTTCCTGAAGGTCTGTTGTTGCTACAGCACCCTTAATTGCTGCAACTGTACCTACATTCATAAAGACAGGAGTTTGAACTGTTCCGTGAACTGTTGTAAATTCAGCTCTCTTAGCATTTCCTGAAGTTGCTAAAATCTTATACATATTATTTTCTCCTAATTTTTATAAAAATCAACAATCTTGTCCATTCTTGCTGTCATGTTGGTAAATATTAAATCTACAAGGCTTAGAGCTGCCATTGCTTCAACTACAACCACCGCTCTTGGAACCACTAATGGGTCATGGCGGCCTTTAATGCTAACCTCAATTTCTTCGTTAGATTTATTAACTGTGTTCTGCATTTTAGAAATAGATGGTGTTGGCTTAAAGGCAGCTCTAAAGATAATATCGCTACCATCTGACATACCGCCAAGTATTCCGCCGGCATTGTTAGTTTCCTTAGTTATCTTGCCATCTTTTATTGAAAATGCATCATTATTAGTAGAGCCAAACATACTAGCAACTTCAAAGCCTTTTCCAATTTCAAAGCCCTTACAAGCCCCGATAGACATAATAGCCTGTGCTAGTCTAGCATCTAACTTATCAAAAACTGTCTCGCCAATTCCTGGCATGACGCCCTTTATCTGGCATTCAATGACTCCACCAAGGGAATCCCCTTCGGCTCTCTTCTCACTAGCAAGTTCTTCCACCTCACTAGCTGCTTTGCTATCTGGCATATTAAAAGGATTCTTATCTCTTTCTTTTAAATCAAAATTGTTATAATCAATAGAAATTCCACCGATTTCCTTAGCATAAGCATCAATCTTAATTCCTAGACTTTCTAAAATCTTAATTGCAATTGCTCCTGCTGCAACTCTACCAATAGTCTCTCTACCAGAACTTCTACCGCCTCCTCTGTAGTCTCTAAAACCATACTTCATATCAAATGTAAAGTCAGCATGACCTGGTCTATAATAGCTTGCAATCTCGCTATAGTCAGCGGATCTTTGCTGCTTATTAAATACTACTAAAGAAATTGGGCTTCCTGTTGTCTTACCTTCAAAAACACCTGAAAGAATGGAAACTTCATCGTCTTCCTTTCTTGGTGTAGTAAACTTAGATGTACCTGGCTTTCTTCTATTAAGGAAATCTTGAATATCCTTAGCCTCTAGTTTAAGTCCTGCGGGACAGCCGTCAATTACGACGCCTAGAGCCTCTCCATGGGACTCTCCCCAAGTTGATATCTTAAAAATGTTGCCAAATGTTGAGCCTGCCAAAATTTACCTCCAATCAAAGTCACAAACAAGTAGTTTGGACGTTCTTACAAAACTTATTACATATCGAAAATAGAAAACACTTCTGCTTCTATACCTTAATAAGTTACCATATTTTAAGCTAAAATTAAACCTATAATTTTCTTTATACTTTTTTTATCATTTATCATTTTTTATCCATTTTATATTTCTAAGGACATGCTACAATAGAGTTAAATAAAAATGAATATTTTCTAAGGAAGGCAGATTATGAGTAAGGTTATAGGAATTGACTTAGGCACCACAAATAGTTGTGTTGCTGTAATTGAAGGTGATAAGCCAGTAGTAATCACTAATAAAGAAGGATATAGAACAACTCCATCAGTTGTTGCATTTGATAAGAATAAAGAGAGATTAGTGGGAGATTTAGCTAAAAGACAGGCAGCTATTAATCCCGACAGAACATTTTTCTCAATAAAGAGACATATGGGTTCAAGCTTCACTAAAAAGATCGACCAAAAAGTATACACCCCTCAAGAAATATCAGCATATATCCTTATGAAACTTAAAGAAGATGCCTCAAATTATTTAGGAGAAGAAGTTACAGACGCTGTTATTACTGTTCCCGCTTATTTTAACGACGCTCAAAGAACAGCCACTAAAGACGCTGGTAAGATTGCAGGTCTAAACGTACTTCGAATAATTAATGAGCCAACTTCTGCTGCCCTAGCTTATGGACTTGATAATGGACAATCTCAAAAGATTTTGGTCTATGACTTAGGCGGTGGTACATTTGATGTATCAGTAATTGAAATTGATGACAACACAATCGAGGTTTTAGCCACATCCGGCGACAATCACCTAGGTGGCGATGACTTTGATGAGCGAATTGTAGAATATTTAATAGAAGAATTTAAAGAGGCCCATGGAATTAATCTAGCAAAGGATGACGCTGCAAAGAGACGTTTATATGAAGAAGCGGAAAATGCTAAAAAGGTCCTTTCCTGCGCCACAACCGCTAATATTAATCTTCCCTTTATTACACAGCAAAAGGGCCAGACATATCACTTAGAATCTAATATTACAAGAGCTAAGTTTGAAGAATTATGCCAGGACCTTGTGGAGAGAACAATCCCTCCAGTGGAGAATGCCTTAAGGGATGCGGGTCTTAGTAAAAATGATATTAATTCGGTAGTTTTAGTTGGTGGTTCTACAAGAATCCCTGCTGTAGTTAACATGGTTCGTCAAATCATGGGACAGGAACCTACAAGAAATATTAATCCAGATGAATGCGTAGCCCTAGGTGCTGCAATTCAGGGTGGTAAGCTAGGAAACCAGTTAGTTCCTGGTTCTAAGGCCTCTGAGATTTTACTTATGGATGTAACACCACTTTCTCTATCTATTGAGACAGTAGGTGGTATTTCAAGTAGATTAATTGAGAGAAATACAACTATTCCAACTAGACACAGCCAGATTTTTACAACTGCTGGAAACTTCCAGACTTCCGTTGATATTAAGGTTTTCCAGGGTGAGCGTAAATTTACAAGAGACAATAAGTTACTTGGAAATTTCAGGCTTTCAGGAATTAAGAGAGCTGCCGCTGGTATCCCACAGATTGAGGTTACCTTTGATATTGATGCCAATGGTATTGTAAATGTATCTGCTAAGGATTTAGGTACAGGAAATGAACAATCCATTACCATCACTTCTAATGACAACATGACAGAGGAAGAAATCGCAAAGGCAAAGTGGGAAGCTGAAATCTATGGTAAAAAGGATGAAACCTACCAGGGCTATATTGATAGCTATAATGAAGCTACTAAGGCTTATAACAATGCTGTAAATCTCTTAGAAGCAAATAAAAAGATTTGGGATAAGCAAAAGAAAAAGGAAGTTAAGCGTTCCCTAAACGACTTAAAACGTGCCCTTGCAAAGACAAAGATAGATAAGCTAGATAGCAATGTCGCATCTAATCTTGATAATCTTGCAACAGAGCTAAATAGCCTTATATAAGCAGAATAAATACGGTCAAAAAATAAATGCTATGTAACAACCCCTTTTAGTTACATAGCATTTTTTATGTCTTTTATTTACAAAATTTAGAGCATTACTTCCTTTAAAACTCTAATAAGTTCTGTGGTATTAACAGGCTTTACTAAATAGGCGTCCATCCCTGCATCAAGGGAATCTAATCTATCCTGGGGATATACATTTGCACTAATACCCACAATAGGAACGGCAGCAAGGGTTCTATTGGAAAGCTTTCTAATTTCCCTTGTTGTATCATTTCCATTCATAATAGGCATCTTAATGTCCATAAGCACCGCATTATACTGATAGATTCTGCTCTTCTTAAACTTATTAAGGGCATCAAAACCGTTAGTTGCAGTATCTGTGCTAGCTCCTAGGTCTTGTAAAAATGTAGACAAAATCTCTAGGTTTGCCTCATTATCATCCACAATCAAGAATCTCTTTCTTTCAAAAGTTCTCTGATTAGCCAAATCCTCGGCTCTTCTAAAGTTAGACTCATGAATTAAATTAGGCTTATTAGCAAGGATATCCTGTCTAAAGAGCTTAAACTTCATGGCTATTGTTACCTTTGTGCCCTTATATTTCTCACTTTCCACCTCAAGTTCACCAGATAACATCTTAGTTAATTCCCTTGCTATAGAAAGGCCAAGGCCGGTTCCTTGTATGGCTGCGATTTCTCTATCATTTTCTCTTTCAAAGGGATCAAAAATATGTGGTAAAAACTCTTCGCTAATACCCACACCATTATCCTTTATCTCAAAAAGATAAGCTACATAGCCCTCTTCTTTCCTTTCTAAATCCTCTTTAATTGTAAAATCTATAGTTCCACATCTATGTGTGTATTTCACAGCATTTGTAAGGATATTAGATAAAATCTTAACTACTCTTAACTTATCTGCTAGAATCTCTTCATTTTCCACTTCTATATTTACATTAAAGTTTTGCTCTCTTGACTGGGCTATAGGCTCTATTAAGTCCTTAACTTCCTCAATAATTGAATAAAGACTTTGCTGATATTCTTCAATGCTTGCCTTACCGCTCTCAATCCTTGAAATATCAAGAACATCATTAATAAGGGAAATTAGCTGCTCTGAGTTACTCTCCATCTTATCAAGATAAGATAAAACCAAATCCTTGTTGTCGATGTGGGTTTTAGATAGGTTAATATAGCCTATCATTGAACTAATAGGTGTTCTTATATCATGGGACATGTTTGATAGAAATCTCAACTTTTCAAGGCTTGCAGCTTTCGCTTCATTAAGCTTTTCCTCTAAAAGATCTCTGTGCTTTTTTCTCTCTAACTTAAGCTTAAAAACCTCAGCTCTATCATCTAGAATTCTTTTATAGCCCATTAAAGCCTTAATAGGCTTTCCATTATCATCCATTAAAAGACGCTTATATTCTACTGTTCTAACCTTGTCAGAATTAACTATATAGCTAAATTCGAAGCTTTCCTTCTCCCCTAGCTCCTTTCGTAAATTCTCAAGGGTTCCACGTCTTTCACGCTCTCTTGCGTATTCCTTCTCTACTCTTTCTCTTGAATATTTTCTATTAAGCTCGCTATAAACCCCTTCTTTATCAAGGTCTAAGCTAAGTGCCTTATCTTGTAAATATACAAGTTTTATGTAATCATTTTCCAAATCAATCTCGTAGATTTCAATATAGTTAGAAAATACCGCTTCTATAATTGAATCTGTCAACTTATCCATATATCCTCCCAAATTTACATATCACTTTTAGAGAAGCTCCCTATTAAGATAGAGTTCTAGCTTTAAATCTCTTTTATCCATAAGCTCAGAGGCGATTTCAAGCATTCTTAAATCCGCGCAGTGATATGTCTTATTTAAAATCCATGGTATGCCTAAAATATAGTCAGCTTCACGCTTAGTCAGGCAACTAGTTAGTCTTAACAATTCCTCTTTATTATTCTTTAGATAATAGCCAAAAGGGCACATAAAATAAAGCCTCTCTTTGCCATGTTTAGATACAATATGAGACAACTCGTTCCTGCTTTTATATTCCACTATATTATATTTACTCATATCCAAATCTTCAACCAATATTTTGGCCTCTAGCATGTATTCATACATTTTCCTAGAAACCTTCTCTCTTGAGGCTGGATAGTCCATATTCTCTATGATTTGATCTAAGGTCATGCCCCTATCTACCAAATGCTTTATAGAACCTGTGGTGGTAAATTCCGAAAGGAAATTTGATAAGGCCTTTTCAAAATATGACGACATAACTACTTCTTAACCTTTGTTCCCTTATCCTGTCTTTTATATTTACAATCTCTGCAAATGTAAAACTGATTATCAACGGAATTAGAACCCCCATCTTCTGGAAGCACGATATAATCTACCACTCTGTCAGTTCCCACAAGCTTCTTACCACAAATTCCGCAAGTGTCAGACCACTTAACCTCCATACCATTGTGTCCGCAACAACTCATGTCCTCAAAAAAATCTGTATTATCCATAGCGTTACTCCTTTCGTCTAATAAATTCATAAATTAATTTCTCATTATGGTATTTAATCATAAGGTCTGAGGAAAACTCCCAACCGCAACCACATTTTGACATATATCCACTTCCTAAACATCTATTCACTAATCTAAGTATACCATAACTTAGCGGCAGTGAACTAGATTTTTAATAATAAAAAAAGGACCTAAGAGACAGATAAACTGTCCCTTAGGCCCTTGCGTACCAACTATATTAATAACTAATCCCTAGTTATATCTTTAATTTAAAACCTTATTAGTCTTCCTGTCCATAAAGAGCAACAAGCTTCTGAAGATGCTTAAATCTATCATTAGCTGCCTTCTCTGAATCAGCGAAGAGCTTCTCAGCTCTTTCTGGGAATGGCTTAATAAGTCTTGTATAACGAGCTTCATTATTAAGGAATTCCTGATAAGATCCATCACCTTCCTTAGATGTAAGTGTGAATGGATTCTTACCTTCAGCCTTATTAGCTGGGTTGAATGAGAAGAGGTTCCAGTAACCAGACTTAACAGCCTTCTTCATTTCATCCTGGCAGTGGTTCATACCACCCTTAGCGATACCGTGAAGTTCGCAAGGAGCATAACCAATGATAAGTGATGGACCTGGATAAGCCTCAGCCTCAGCAATTGCCTTAACAGCCTGAGCTGGGTTTGCACCAAGAGCGATCTGTGCTACGTAAACGTAACCATAGCTCATAGCGATTTCAGCTAATGACTTCTTACCGATTTCCTTACCTGCTGCAGCGAACTGACAAACTTCACCGATGTTAGAAGCCTTAGATGCCTGTCCACCTGTATTAGAGTACATTTCTGTATCGAATACCATAACGTTAACGTTCTCGCCAGATGCAAGTACATGATCAAGACCGCCGAAACCGATATCGTAAGCCCAACCATCACCACCGAAGATCCATACAGACTTCTTAGCAAGGTAATCCTTCTTAGCAAGAACTTCTGGAGCGATATCGCAACCGTTAGCTGCTGCCTTCTCTAATTCAGCTACTAATGGAGCAACTGTATCAGAGTTCTTCTTTGTATCTTCCTTAGTGTCAAGGAAGTTCTTAGCTGCTGCCTTAAATTCAGCAGAAGCCTTATCAGATGCTGCCATCTCTTCGATCTTAGCAATAGCCTGATCTCTTAATACCTTCTGACCTAAGTACATACCGAAACCGTGCTCAGCGTTATCTTCAAATAATGAGTTAGCCCAAGCTGGTCCCTTTAATGAATCCTTATTAACTGTATATGGTGATGTAGCAGCTGGACCACCCCAGATTGAAGAACAACCTGTTGCGTTAGAGATGTACATATGCTCACCAAATAACTGTGTAATTAATCTAGCATAAGATGTTTCTGCACAACCTGCACATGAACCTGAGAATTCAAGTAATGGCTGGTTATACTGAGAACCGATTGGTGTTGTATCTGTAAATACTGGCTTGATTTCCTTCTTACCAACATTTTCAACTAAGTAATTGAATACTGGCTGCTCTGCTGCCTGTGATTCCTGTGGAACCATCTTTAATGCACCCTTAGCTGCTGCAGGACACACAGTAACACACTCACCACAACCCATACAGTCAAGTGGAGATACAGACATTGTAAACTTCATTGATGTATCTACTGCATGCTTAGAATCAGCTAACTTAATGTTTTCTGGAGCTGCTGAAACTTCAGCTGCATCTAAGATAAATGGTCTGATTGTAGCATGTGAACAAACGAATGCACAGCTGTTACACTGAACACATGATGCTGGATCCCATTCAGGAACCATAACTGCTGTACCTCTCTTCTCGTACTGAGAAGCACCTGTTTCAAACTGACCATCAGCGCAATCCTTGAATGCAGATACTGGAAGGCTATCACCATCCATTAATCCGATAGGATCAAGTAATTCGTTAACCATCTTAACTGTAGCAGGACGACCCTTACGATCGATAACCTTCTTTTCAGCTGTAGCATTAGCCCAATCAGCTGGAACTTCTACCTTATGAAGAGCATCAACACCAGCATCAATAGCCTTGTAGTTCATTTCAACTACTGCGTCACCCTTCTTAGAGTAAGACTTCTTAGCAGCTTCCTTCATAAATGTAACTGCATCATCGATAGGCATTACGTTAGCAAGCTTGAAGAATGCTGACTGTAAGATTGTGTTAGTTCTCTTACCCATACCGATTTCGATAGCCTTATCAATAGCGTTGATTGTATATAACTGAATGTTATTCTTAGCAATATACTGCTTAGCTTCTGCAGGCATATGTTCATTTAATTCTTCGTCTGACCACTGGCAGTTAATCATAAAGATTCCGCCTGGCTTAACGTCCTGAACCATCTTGTAACCCTTGATTACGTAAGATGGGTTATGACATGCAACGAAGTCAGCCTGGTTAATATAGTAAGGAGATCTAATTGGGTTATCACCAAATCTTAAGTGAGAAATTGTGATACCACCTGTCTTCTTTGAATCATACTGGAAGTATGCCTGAATATACTTATCTGTATGGTCACCGATGATCTTAGTAGAGTTCTTGTTAGCACCTACTGTACCATCACCACCAAGACCCCAGAACTTACATTCAACAGTACCCTTAGCAGCTGTAATAGGAGCTGGCTTAACTTCTGGAAGTGAAAGGTTAGTAACATCATCCACGATACCGATTGTAAATCTGTGCTTAGGCTGGTCATTCTCTAATTCCTTATATACAGCAAATACTGATGAAGGAGGAGTATCCTTTGAACCTAAACCGTAACGACCACCAACTAATGTGATGTCATTTAAGCCTGCTTCACGAAGTGTTGTAGCAACATCAAGGTAAAGTGGCTCACCAAGAGAACCTGGTTCCTTTGTTCTATCAAGAACAGCAATCTTCTTAACTGACTTAGGTAATACCTTAAGTAAGCCCTTTGAAGACCATGGACGATATAATCTAACCTTAACAAGGCCGACCTTCTCACCCTTAGCTGTTAAATAATCAATAACTTCTTCACATACGTCATTAATAGAACCCATAGCGATAATAACTCTATCTGCATCAGCTGCACCATAGTAGTTAAATAAGTCGTAGTTAGTACCTAACTTCTCGTTAACCTTAGCCATGTACTTCTCTACTACTGCTGGAAGTTGATCGTATGCTGTATTACATGCTTCTCTGTGCTGGAAGAATACATCACCATTTTCATGAGAACCACGCATTGCTGGATGTTCTGGGTTAAGAGCATGAGCTCTGAATTCCTCAACTGCATCCATTGGGCACATATCCTTAAGATCTTCGTAATCCCATTCTTCAATCTTCTGAATTTCATGAGAAGTTCTAAAACCATCGAAGAAGTTAAGGAAAGGCACCTTACCTTCTAATGCTGCACAGTGAGCTACTGGAGAAAGATCCATAACTTCCTGTGGGTTTGTTTCACAAAGCATTGCGAAACCTGTCTGACGACATGCATATACATCACTATGATCACCAAAGATATTAAGTGACTGTGTAGCTACTGTACGAGCTGATACGTCGAATACACATGGTAACTGCTCACCAGCAATCTTATACATATTAGGAATCATAAGTAAAAGACCCTGTGAAGCTGTAAATGTTGTTGTAAGTGCACCAGCAGCTAATGAACCGTGAACAGTACCAGCTGCACCAGCTTCTGACTGCATCTCAGAAACCTTAACTGTGTTTCCGAAAATGTTCTTTCTACCGGCTGCAGACCACTGATCCACTACATCAGCCATTGGGCTTGATGGTGTAATTGGATAGATACCAGCTACTTCTGTGTAGGCATATGCTACATGAGCTGCGGCTGTGTTACCATCCATAGAATGTTTAACTCTTGCCATTATATTTTCATCCTCCTTTTGATGCTTGACGTTATAGTACTACATAACGTCGACTATATAATATTTTATAGTTTTAGCACAAAAAAGTAAACAATTTAAGGGCAAGAATTAAATAAAATACATAAATTTTCCCTATAAATTGTATACTTTTAATTTACTTAGTTAAATTTTTATCGTAATTTGATAATAATATAACCATATTAATAGTAAATAGACAAATATTTTAGTGTAACTATAGTTTTGGCACTGAAAAAAACATTGTGAAAAATATAATTTGCCATCCATTTTTTACAAAAGTTTACATTTCTTGAAAAAAAAGGACATTTTTTATTGACTTTTGGAATAAATGTACTATTATTAAAATAGATAGAAATATTTATGATAAAAAAGTCAGTTTGTTCAATATTTAAAGGAGGGAAATATGAGCACTACTAGCAACATGATTCAGCCTTATTTTGACTTAGACACAAGTGCATTTAAGGTAACAACAACTACTCTTTACACACCATCTCGTATGATGATTTACGAGCTGGACGCTAAAAGACCAACCTCTCTTAATTTAAGAGTTGTACCATCACCATATATCGATTGGATTATTGGTTATAATGATGATAATGAAAATGCAACATTTTATTGCATTGGTCTTCAATCAGAGTACAAAGAAATAAAGCTTAAGGCTTACAAACATTTCTTTGGTGTACGTTTCGATGAAAAGGGGGCATATTTTGGAAAGGGCGCTGATGCAGAATCTTATCCTGTATTACTTAAAGATACAGTTTCAGACTACGCACCAGAAAAGGATTCTTTTGAGAAAATATTAATCGACAACCTAAAGTCTAGCCAGTCTTCAAAGGAAAGAGTTAAGGCTTTTACAAATTACTTATCAAAGAGTAAGACTTTCGTTCCTATCTCGCCAATCGTTAATGATATCGTAGACGATATTAACGCAAGCAAAGGAACACTTCCTATTCTTTCATTAGCAGACAAATATGGTTACTCATCAAGACATATTACAAGGATTTTCTTCTTAACATATGGCCTTACACCAAAGGAATATGCAAAATTAATTCGCTTCCAGTGTGTTGTTAAGGAAATGATTAAATATCCAAACCTTGAAATTGGAAAGATAATAAATGGCTACGGCTATTCTGATCAGGCTCACTTCCATAGGGATTTTAAGAAAATGATGCAGAATACACCAAGAGCTTTTGAGCTTCTCTGTAGGGAAAAGGAAGGAAAGTAGATTGCTAACGGCGTAGTGAATACTAGCAAAAAAGACACGATACTTTGAATCGTGTCTTTTTTTACTAGCAACGCCCCATCTGCGTTACCTAACCTATTATAAAATCCGCCATCACACTATTACTTATATCCACCCCACTTCTTGTGAGCTTCATCCTATCACCTTCAATCACAAGCAAGCCTTTTTCCACGTTGCTTGCAATTTCTTTTTCATATTGTTTATTTATGTCTTCTCCGAAGCGCTCTTTATAGTCCTCTAGAGAGATGCCATCCGTTTTTCTAAGTCCTAAAAATACAAATTCTTCCTTAGCATCATTGATGTCCAATTTTTCCACATTTTCTCTAATGGAATCTAACTTCATGTCCTTTTTATTCAAAGCGTCCATGTAAGCATTTATATCTCTAGTATTTGAGTATCTTGTTTCATTTACAAAGCTTGCAGCGCCAATACCAAAACCTAAATACTCTTCTCTATTCCAGTACTTTAGATTGTGAATACACTCATAGCCCTTCTTTGCATAATTTGAAATCTCGTACTGTCTAAGCTTTGCCTTAGTTATCTGAGATCTACCAAGCTCATACATATCTCTATCATCCTCGTCAGATGGGATACTTGGGTAATTGTTTATATTTTCAAAAAGCTTAGTACCCTCTTCAAGGATAAGTCCGTAAGCGGAGATGTGCTCAGGTTTAAAGGCAAGCACAGTCTTTAAGGTCTTTTCTAGACTTTCTTTAGTCTGCCCTGGAAGGCCTGTCATAATATCGATATTGATATTGTTAAAGCCGTAGTTTCTAGCGAGTCTAAAGCTATCTCTAAACTCTTCAAAGCTATGTATTCTACCAAGCATCTTAAGCTCGTCGTTGTTTACCGACTGCAAGCCAAAGCTTATTCTATTAATTCCAGCATTTCTATAAATATAGGCCTTATCTTCATCAAGGGTTCCTGGATTGCACTCTAGACTCACCTCTGCGAATTCATTTATTTGAAAATGTGTTCTAAGGGCGTCCATGATTTCAACTATCAGGATTGGATCTAGGGTTGAAGGGGTTCCACCTCCAAAGAAAATGCTGTTGACATCCCTATCCTTAAAATCCTTTGAAGTCTTTTCAATCTCTTTAATGAGTGCGTGAACATAGCTATATTTTGTTTCTTCATTTGCTGGTGCAGATAAAAAATCACAATAAATACATTTCTGCACACAAAAAGGGATATGTATATATATCCCTAATTGATTATTATTCTTCATCTAATTTTAGAACGCTCATAAACGCCTTCTGTGGAATGTCTACATTACCAATCTGGCGCATTCGCTTCTTTCCTTCTTTCTGCTTTTCAAGCAATTTCTTCTTTCTTGAGATATCACCACCGTAACACTTAGCAAGTACATCCTTACGAAGTGCCTTAACAGTTTCTCTTGCAATGACTTTGCTTCCAATTGCTGCCTGAATTGGAATTTCAAATTGCTGTCTTGGAATTTCAAGCTTAAGCTTTTCACACATCTTTCTTCCACGCTCTTCAGCACTGCCAGCAAATACAATAAATGAAAGGGCATCCACCTCTTCTTTGTTAATAAGAATATCAAGCTTAACAAGCTTAGATCTTACATAACCCTTCATTTCATAGTCAAAAGAAGCATAACCTCTTGAACGAGACTTTAAGGCATCAAAGAAATCATAAATAATTTCATTTAGTGGTAATTCATACTTAAGTAGAGCTCTTGTCTGCTCAATATATTCCATGCCAAGATAGATACCACGTCTCTCCTGACAAAGTTTCATAATAGGACCAACAAATTCTGTTGTTACCATGATTTCAGCATTAACAAATGGTTCTTCCATAAAGTCAATTTCTGAAGGATCTGGCATATTAGATGGATTAGTTAAATCAATAACCTCACCATTAGTTTTATGCACCTTATAAACTACGCCTGGTGCTGTAGTTACAAGGTCTAGATTATACTCTCTTTCAAGTCTTTCCTGAATGATTTCAAGATGTAATAAACCAAGGAAACCACATCTAAAACCAAAGCCTAAGGCAATAGATGTTTCTGGTTCAAAGAAAAGCGAAGCATCATTAAGCTGTAGCTTTTCAAGGGCATCTCTTAAATCCTGGTACTTAGAACCATCTGCAGGATAAAGACCACAATAAACCATTGGATTAACCTTCTTATAACCTGGAAGTGGCTCACTACAAGGTCTGTTAGCATCTGTTACTGTATCACCTACACGGGTATCAGATACATTTTTAATACTTGCAGTAATATAACCTACCATGCCGGCTGAAAGTTCATCACATGGAATAAACTGGCCTGCACCAAAATAACCAACCTCAACTACTTCTTCTGAAGCACCTGTGGCCATCATCTTAATCTTAGTGCCCTTCTTTACAGTTCCTTCCTTGACTCTTACAAATATAATTACACCCTTATAGGCATCATAAATCGAATCAAAAATCAAGGCCTGAAGTGGCGCCTTTCTATCTCCTGTTGGAGCTGGAATCTTAGTTACAATCTGCTCTAATACCTCTTCAATATTAATTCCGTTCTTAGCCGAAATAAGAGGAGCATCCTGTGCCTCAATTCCTATTACATCTTCAATTTCATCTATTACTCTTTGTGGCTCTGCACTTGGTAAATCTATCTTGTTAATTACTGGGAAAACATCTAGGTCATGATCTAGAGCTAAGTAAACATTAGCTAAAGTCTGAGCCTCAATACCCTGTGCCGCATCTACGATTAAGATAGCACCATCACAAGCAGCAAGAGCTCTTGAAACCTCGTAGTTAAAATCTACGTGGCCTGGAGTATCAATTAAGTTGAAAATGTATTCTTCACCATCTTTTGCCTTATAAACAGTTCTTACCGTCTGGGCCTTAATTGTAATACCTCTTTCTCTTTCAAGATCCATATTATCAAGGACTTGTTCCTGCATTTCTCTACTAGTTAAAAGTCCTGTCTTCTCAATAATTCTGTCTGCTAATGTTGATTTACCGTGATCAATATGTGCGACTATGCAAAAGTTTCTAATATTTTCCTGTTTAATGCTAGCCATAAAAATTACATTCCTTTTCTATTAATTATACCTTTAGATTAATATCCTTGTGAAATAAGGTAAGAAGCGATTCCGTCTGCAATTGCCTGCGCTGTAGCATCTTTCTTAGATGTAAACATCTCATTATCCTTTTCACTATCTAAAAAGCCTAATAAAATGATACAGCTTGTGCTCTTAACCTGACTGTTAATTGCATAATCTGATTCGGAAGATTTCTCTGTTCCTGCCTTAATTCCTCTGCTAGTAAAACCTTCATTGGCTATTTCCTCAAGAATTGAGTTTGATAATTCAATAGCTTCAATTGGCTCACCAGAATAAATCCAGCTTTCCACGCCACTAGCCTTACCATTATAAACATTTCTTCCTAAAGAAACAACCACAGCAGCGTCACTTTCATTAGCTGTTTCTACTCTATCTGAGTCTGAGACAGTCTTATCACTATCTCTTGTAAGTACTACTGTAACGCCCTTTGCTTCAAGCTTTTCCTTTACTAGCTGGGCCATCTCTAAATTCTGATTCTTTAAAAGAGTGCCATCAAGAGAAGTACCACCATTAGATGATCCACCAAGCTGAGGATCAACTACTACAGTGACTTCTTTAGTTATCTCAGTTCCTGTTGCAACCTCATCTGAAGCCACATCTCCTGAGCTAAAGGTTACATTCTTAAGCTCATCATTGGCATAAGATGAAATATTGCTGCCATAATCTAAATAAACCATAAGAACTAAAACAAGTAAAGAAATCAATGTTAATAGTCCAAAAATCTTGTCATAACGATAACTTTTCTGATTATCCTTCTGAGTTTTCTTCTGATCTTTCATAAAATATGTTCCTCCCGATAATTAGTATCTGATTAAAATATCCCTATCCTGACCCATAGAAATTTATTCATTTTTTCAAGTAAAAGTTGCTAGTTCAATTTTCTATCATTTTTTTAATTTTGTCAATTATAGAGAAGAAAAAAATCCGGACGGAGAATGAATCCGTCCGGATTAAATAATCTAACTTTAATTACTTCTTGCTCTTCTGTAAGAATGTAGGAATTGTAATTCCTCTTTCTTTAACATTACTTGTAACAGGCTCTGGCTGCTTGAGACCAGGAAGTGGTGTCTCAGTAACTTGAGCGCTTGGCTGTGGAGCTGTACTTGCTCCGTTATAAGTATATGTTGGCTTAACTACAGTCTTAGCTGGTGTTGTTGCCTTAGCTGAAAAACCTGCTAAGGCAAGGTTAACATTACGATCTTCAAGACCTGTTGCAATAACAGTAATTGTTGCCTTGTCTGTTGCTGTTTCATCAACCATAGCACCAAAGATAATGTTAGCATTATCACCTGCAAGTTCCTGAACGTATCTTGCAGCTTCATCAGCTTCCATAAGACCTACATCACCTGAAATATTAATAATAACATGTGATGCGCCTTCAATTGTTGTTTCAAGAAGTGGACTTGATACGGCCTGCTTAACAGCTTCAATAGCCTTATCATCACCTGTTCCTGTACCAATACCGATATGGGCAATACCCTTATCTGTCATAACAGTTCTAACATCGGCAAAGTCAAGGTTAATAAGACCTGGAACATTAATAAGGTCTGTAATTCCCTGTACTGCCTGCTGTAAAACTTCGTCGGCCTTCTTTAGGGCATCTGGCATTGATGTTCTTCTGTCAATAATCTGAAGAAGTCTGTCATTAGGAACAATAATTAATGTATCAACATTCTCCTTAAGCTTTTCAATACCTAAATTGGCATTGTTCATACGAGTTCTACCTTCAAAAGCGAAAGGCTTAGTTACTACACCGACTGTAAGGATACCCATATCCTTAGCAACCTTAGCAACTACTGGGGCTGCACCTGTACCAGTTCCGCCACCCATACCGCATGTAACAAATACCATGTCTGCGCCCTTAAGGAGCTGAGTAATATCTTCAATATTCTCTTCTGCGGCTTTTTCTCCGATTTCAGGAACTGCACCAGCTCCTAAACCTTTAGTAAGTTTCTCTCCAATTTGGATTGCAGATGGAGCCTTACATGACTGAAGTGCTTGTCCATCTGTATTGATAGCTACAAATTCCACCCCGCTGATATTTTCATCTATCATTCTGTTAACAGCATTGTTGCCTGATCCGCCGACTCCTACTACTATAATCTTTGCAGAGCCTTCTGCGTCATTAGTCATAATTTCTAACAAAGTTGTTGCCTCCTTCTACTCCCTTAAAAATCACTTATAAAATATAATATCGTTTTTCAAATAAAATATCAACCGTTTTAGTTGTCTTTCTTAAAAATAATTGTGTCTGAACTGCCGTCAAACTCGTTTAAATACAGGGTTCCTGACAATCCGTTCAATTTTGAGTACAATTGTTTTAATTCAAATAATCTCTCGCTATAATCGTCTGTATTTCCCATTGCTACTTTAACACTTCCAATGTAAACATAGATATTACCTTCACTATCAAAGAAGATAGAATCTACATCTAAATCATACTTATCAAAACCTTGGGCAAGCTCTAATATCTTATCAAATATTGACTCGTCCGCCACTTCGATTTTCTTATTAAGTACAATTGAGGAATACTCTAAACCTTGAACTTCCGGTACCGAGTCAATTAACTCAGTGGAGCTTTCAACCACAATACCGTCTTTATCAAAATACATATAGCTACCCATATATTTTACATATCCTATTATAGGTTTTTCGTATACCGTAACGTAAAATTTATTAGGCCATTTAATCTCAACATCATATTTTTGGATAAAGGGAATTTCAATATTCGTATTTCCAAATAAAAAATATATTAGTGAATTAGGTGTCTTTCCTTCAAATAAGAAGTCTGACATCTCCTCATCACTGTAATGAGTATTACCTTCATACTCAATTACATCAACTCTAAAAACTACATAAGCACTAAAGCCTACAATAAAGATAATTAAGAAGGAAATTAAAAGTGCTAATGGAAATGTAACTCTTTTCGTATTAGTCCTTCTCTTCCTACTTGCCCTAGACTTGTTTGCATTAGCTTTAGCTTTGGCATCTGATGCTCTATCTAGTTCATCGATGTCATCATAAAAATCATACCCTTCTAACTCTTCTTTTTTTCGCTTACTCATTTAACTCATCCTTAATTTGGCTACTGACATTAAACACCACACCCATTTCAAGCAATAGGATAAGCAGCGCCGTACCACCTTTACTAATAAATGGCAATGTAACACCTGTATTAGGAATGGTATCTGTTACTACAGCGATATTAACTAAAACTTGAAGTGCAATATGTGAAAATACACCGGCACAAAGCAAGGCTCCCTGCATATCAGGCGCATTTCTTGCAACATGGGCTATTCTCCATAATAAAACGCCAAAAGCTATTAAAACGCATAAAGCCCCAAACAAGCCAAGCTCCTCACAAATAATTGTAAAGATCATATCATTATAGGCTTCTGGTAACTTTAGCTTAACAACACTTTTACCTAGTCCCTTACCAAAAAGTCCTCCAGAACCTATGGCATAAAGACCATGTATCGTTTGGTAAGCCTCGCCATCTGCATAATCTTCTGGATGCAGCCAAGCTAAGATTCTTGTTGATCTAAAGCCGTCTCCTTTTTGAATTGCAGATAGAATTGCTGAAAATGCTACGCTAATAAAGGCTGTAGCACCAGCAAACATGGCAATATATGGTTTATAACCTGGATAAGCAACAAATGTAATTAAAAAGGCCATTCCTAAAATAATAATGGCACTACTTAGGTTGTTAGATATAAAATACAGCATTGCCGCTGGAACTACTCCATACCATGCTATCAACCAAACAACCACTCTAAAATACTTCATCTTTTCTCCAAGACTTGATATTCTACAGGCTAGCGCAGCAATTATTCCTACCTTAACAAATTCAACTGGCATGAAATTAAATCCGCCAATTACAATCCATCTTGTGGCACCATTATAGTTTTTACCAAGTGGCGTTAAAAGTAATAATACAAGTATTAATGAAAATATATATAGCCCTCTAGCTACATACTTGTTGGTTAGTATATGATAGTCCAAAACTCTTGCTACTATCATCATCATAAACAAGCCAAACACTGCAAAAATTACCTGACTTTTTAAAACGCCTTTTAAGGAATCAGTTGTGGTAGATGAACTACTATAAACCATTACAAGGCCTATACCAATTAGAATAATCATAATTAACATTAAAGAGTAATCTAGATAAAAGCCTGTGCTTCTTGATAAACTCTTTCTAAAGCTAAATTTCTTTCTATGAGCTTTCATGTAATTATTCTTATTCTTTTTAGCTCTTCTATTTACACTTCTTTTACTTATCTTTTTGTTTTGTGTGTTTTGTTTAATCGTCGACCTTTGTCTTCTTTGATTGGTTTCCATAAACTCTCCACGCATTAATAAGCATTTCTTTAAGCTAACTTATTAACTAAGTCCTTAAAGATTTCTCCCCTTTGCTCATAGTTGTCAAACATTCCCCAGCTAGCACACGCAGGAGATAGTAAGACTGCTTCTCCCTCCTTTGCATTCTTTGCACAAATATCTACAACTTCCTCCATAGAATTTGCAAAAATGTAATTTGTAAATCCTAACTTCTTAGCTGTATCAGCAATCTTTTGACTTGTCTGACCAAGTAAAACCATAAGTCTTACCTTATCACCAAAGGCATTGATATATTCATCAAATTCTGAACCCTTATCATAGCCTCCTGCAATAAGAATTGTTGGCTTAACCATAGCCTCAATAGCCTTAATTGCTGCATCTGGATTAGTGCCCTTAGAATCATTATAGTAGTCAACTCCAGACTTAGTTGCTACAAATTCAATTCTATGTTCAACAGCTCTAAAGTTCTTAACTTCTCTGATAATTACCTCATCAGGAATGCCCATGGCCTTTGTCATAGCAATGGCTGCGCATACATTTTCATAATTATGAACTCCTAAAAGCTTCATATCATGAACGTTTAAGAACTCTTTATCATTAACGCCGTCTGTATAACGGATTGTATCTCCATCAACATAAGCGCCAACTTCAACTTTTCTCTTAGATGAGAAGTAAACCACGCTTGCGCTACATTTCTTCGCAAAATCCTGTAACCACTCATCTTCTAAATTAAGTACACATACATCATCTTTAGTCTGCTTAAGTGCCACTCTTTCCTTAGTTTCAGCATAGCATTCCATTGTATGATGTCTATTTAAATGATCTGGAGTGATATTAAGAATTGCTGATACCTTAGGGTGGAACTCATTAGTTGTCTCTAATTGGAAACTACTAATTTCTGCCACTGTAACAGAATCCTTGCTAGTATTAAATACCTCTCCTGTATAGGAATTTCCTATATTACCTACAACAAATGTCTTCTCGTTATAGGCTTTTATAATCTGACCTACAAGGGCTGTTGTTGTAGTCTTACCGTTAGTACCTGTAATTGCTACAACACTACCCTTATCGTAGTTATAAGCTAATTCAATTTCGCCCCAAACTAAAACGCCTGCTTCCTTAAATCTTAAAACAAGTGGGCTATCAATTGGCACACCAGGGCTAATTACAAGTAAATCCACCTTGCTAATTAACTCATCACTACACTCGCCAATGACGATTTCAGCCTTATTAGACTTAAGCTTAGCCTCTACGTCAGCTTTTTTAAGCTTCTCATTGCCATCGTAGAGAATTACGTCTGCGCCTACTTTATTTAAAAGGTCAACTGCACCAATACCACTAATTCCAGTGCCAACTACCATTACTTTCTTTCCTTTAAGTTCCATAACTTCCTCCCAAAAAATCTTAGTTTTGTGATGTATCTGGTACATCAACTGTCAATTCATCTTCGCTATTAGATGTATCTACATCTGTTGCTGTAAGGTCTTCATAGATTCCTAAATATGGTAATAAATCCTCTAGGATATCATGACTTAATTGCAATACATCTGCTGAAGAACCAGAACTACCTGTTGTACCATCAGGCTCATCAATAATTACATAAATTGCAATTTCTGGGTCGTCTGCTGGAACGTGTCCAATAAAGGAAATGAGCCATTTTCTCTCATCTCTGTTTACCTTTTGGGCAGTACCTGTCTTACCTGCTACAGAATATCCTGTAACTGCTACTTTTTTCGCTGTACCTTCTTCAACGGTTGCAAGTAAGTACTGTCTTAGAAGCTTTGATGTATCCACTGTACATGTCTGCTTTACTAATACAGGATCAAAAGACTTTACTATATTACCAGAGCTATCCTCAATTTGCTTAACAATATGAGGCTGATAATAATTTCCGTCATTTATAATAGAACAATATGCTGATATCATTTGAATCATATTAACGTTGATATTTTGTCCAAAGGAGTTAGTCGCAGCATCTATAACTGTCATAGAATCTGCAGAATATGTAATACCGCTAGTCTCACCTGGTAGGTCGATTCCTGTAAGGGAACCAAAACCAAACATAGTTACATACTGAGCAAATTTTGTTGTTCCTAACTTAATTGCTAAATTTATCATGTATGGATTACATGATTCCATAAGCGCTTGTTCTAGAGTAATAACTCCATGTCCACCCAAAGAATATGCGTGACACTTAATTGTCCAATTACTTACCACTTCAGCACCAGTACAATTATAAGTATCTCCATCCTTTACAACTCCTTCATCAAGGGCTGATGCCTCTGTCACAGGCTTAAATACAGAACCCGGCTCGTAACTTTCTGAAACACAGAAGTTAGTCCAAAGCTCATATAGGGCATTTGTCTTATCCTCATCTGACATAGCTGCTAGCTCTTCCTCAGTGTAAACACCAGAAAGATCTCTTGGATTATTCAAATCAAAGGTTGGATAACTTGCCATTGCTAAAATCTCTCCTGTATCAGGGTCCATAGCAACAACTGCTGTATTCTTTGATGGGCTTTCTTGATTATATGCTATAATATGATCTTCAATTATTTTTTGAATATTATAATCAATAGTTGTTACCACATTATAGCCATCTGTTACTTCCTTAGTTGTGTTAGTAATCTCAAGTCCGTCATTAACATAACTATAGGAAAGGCCATTAACACCTGTTAAATAGTCATTATATTGTAATTCAAGACCTAACTCGCCGCCGTTATTCTGACTATAAAAGCCTACCACATCGGCTGCTAAATTATTATTAGGATACTTTCTTACATAAGTTTCTTCAAACCAAACATCTACAACTGTTGTATCAACTTTATTGCCTTTAGAATCTGTGGTGCTCATAAGGGCTTTAAAGCTTTCCATATCTTCTTCTGATATTTCCTTTACTAACTTTAAATATCTGCTGGTTTGATTATCGTAAATCTTAGCAACTAGCTCTGCTCTATCAAGACCAAAGCTATTACAAAGGGCTGTGATTGTGTCATCTGTTAGATTATCTTCACTTTCCTCATCGTCGCTTAGTAGTTGTGCCACATCTAGGATTACGTTGTACATTTTCTCACTGTAAGCAAGAATTGTACCATCACTGGTTTTGATCTGACCTCTCTTTGCAAGCACAGTATCATTAGTCTGGGTCTGTTCGTTTAAAACACTTTGTGTATACTCATCACCACGGTTATATACTATATAAAAAATTCTGCCACCTAAACCAGCAAGTAGTAATGCTACAATAACTAGCATAACCTGTATCTTCTTACCAGTTCTTTTAAGAAGCATCCTTTTCTTTTTTAATTTTCTCTCTTTGATCTTCTCGTAATCAGCCATTAGTTTTTACTCCATCCAGGCTAGTTATCAGCCTTATAATTATACACACTTGCCCCTTCATATTCTAGTTTTGTTTTAGAATATTCCTTCTCATTACACTAAACACTAAATACTAATTATTAACACAAAATGCTGGCTTAAATAAAAGCCAGCATTATTATCTATTCTTGACCAGGTACATCCTTATACTGCTTAACGTATTCGCTCTCACCTGACTCATAAAGAATAACTTGACTTGAATCTGGATAAACCATACCTAATTCATTAACTGCAGTATTGTAAATTGCTTCATAATCAATACTTGCATCTAACTTAGCATCTAGTTCATCATTATCAGATTTAAGTTCTTGATATTCTGTCTTTAAATCATCTAGCTTCGTTTGATTAGCTTTATATTCTGATTGAAGACTTACTAGCTGATAGCAAACAGCAACGCTAATCGCAACTGCCAATGTCATCATTCCCATGAATATCATGTTGATTTTATTGGCTTGTCTTTGATTCTTCTGGCGTCTTAGTCGCTCTCTACGCTCTTCGCTAGTTTCCACATGACGCTTTCTTACTCGTTCTTGTGGTTTTGGCGCTAATTCCCTAGCAGCACTACCTGACACATAAGTCGCTCTTCTAGCACTTTTATAATGTCTTTTTTTGCTATTTCTTGCCATTCATGTCTCCTCCTTTGCTTGTTTTACTTCTCCTACTCCTATCTCTTCTCAAAAACTCTTAACTTAGCCGACTTTGATCTTGAGTTCTCCTCTAACTCCTTATCAGAAGGTAAGATTGGCTTTCTTGAAATCACCTTACCCTTTGATTTCTTGCCACATACACACACTGGAAATTCCGGTGGGCAAGTACATGGGTTCTCTGCTGTTTTAAATTTAACCTTAACGATTCTATCCTCAAGTGAATGGAAAGTAATAATACATAATCTTCCACCTGGATTTAATCTATCAATAAGGTCGTCTATTGAATTTTCTAGAACATCTAGTTCCTTATTAAGTTCGATTCTAATTGCCTGATAAGTTCTCTTTGATGGATGACCACCTGTAGCTCTTACCTTTGCAGGAATTGCTGCTTTTATAATGTCATTTAATTCAAATGTTGTCTCAATGGGCTTTTCCTGTCTTGCATTAACAATGTGCTTTGCAATATTCTTAGCAAATCTATCTTCACCATAATCTCTAATGATTCTATAAAGATCTGATTCGCTATAGTCATTAACAATATCCCTTGCAGTCATTAACTGTCTGTTATCCATTCTCATATCAAGGGCTGTGTCAACATTATATGTAAAGCCTCTTTCTACTGTATCTAATTGATATGAAGATACTCCTAAATCAAGTACCACTCCATCAATCTTATCAATATTCAAATCATCTAATACCTTTTTAAAATTCACGTAATTATCTCTAACAATAGTTACTCTATCTTTAAAAGGCTCTAGTCTCTTACTTGCGGCCTCGATAGCATTTTCATCCTGGTCAATTCCAATAAGTCTACCATTAGGACCTAACTTACTAGCAATAACGCTTGAATGACCTGCGCCGCCTAAAGTACCGTCTACATAGATTCCGTCTGGCTTTATATTTAAATTTTCAATTGTCTCTTCTAATAAAACTGAATAATGCTTAAATTCCATAACGAAATCTCCTTAATCTAAATTGTGAAGCCAAATTCCAACATGCTTTCTGCCACATTCTCGATATTCTCAAAGCTTTCGGCATTAACTTCGTTGTACTTCTTAGCACTCCAAATTTCCACCTTATTACCAACGCCTAATGAAACCACGTCTTTTTCAAGTCCTGCGTGAGTTCTTAAAGTCTGTGTAATAGGAATTCGTCCCTGTTTGTCCACTTCCACTTCACTTGCTCCACCAATAAAGAATCGAGTAAGTGAACGTGCTCTTGCATCGTTTAGAGGTAACTTTGCAATTCTTTCTTTCAAGGCTTCCCACTCATCGTTGGAATATGCATAAATACATCCATCGAATCCCCTTGTTATTGTAAATGTATCTCCTAATCCTTCACGGAGTTTTGCTGGAACGATAAGTCTGCCCTTGGCATCAATTGTATGTGTATATTCACCTTGTAGCATAACCGTTCCCCCTTCCACTTAGATTAAGAATCATACTTGCATTGGGATAACAAATGTATTAAAGCCCGTTATTTAAGTAATCTGTGGGATTTTTTAAATCCACCACATTTCACCACTTATTATCACATTACCTCCACTTTCATCCCTATTGTAACCCTAATAGGAATAAAAAGCAAGTCTAAATCCTTTAGAATTCCGCTAATTACGGGACTTTGCACATATTGGGGGAAAGGTGGTGATTTTTCCCATATAATGTGCTTTTGTGGGGATTTTTTTCTATAAATATAGTTATTAAACGCCAAATTTATAAAAATAATTTCCCATTATTAGTGAATTTATGATAAAATATTCCTTGCGTTTACAAGGATTTATTAAACGTCAATCAATTAATTTCAAATTAAAATATTTTTATCCACTTAAAGGTGGCATGGAGGTTATAATGAAACTAGGAATCGTAGGTTTACCTAATGTTGGTAAGTCAACTTTATTTAATTCCCTTACTAAGGCAGGGGCACTTGCAGCAAACTATCCTTTTGCTACAATCGATCCTAATGTTGGTGTTGTTACTGTACCTGATGACAGACTTGATAAGCTTGCAGCACTTTATAATTCAGCAAAGATTACACCTGCTGTAATCGAATTCGTAGATATTGCAGGTCTTGTAAAGGGTGCTTCTAAAGGAGAAGGCTTAGGAAACCAGTTCCTTGCTAATATCAGAGAAGTAGATGCTATTGTACATGTTGTTAGATGTTTTGAAGACTCTAATATCGTTCACGTAGATGGTTCAATTGATCCCGTAAGAGATATTGAAACAATCAACTTAGAATTAATTTTTGCTGATCTTGAAGTTTTAGAGAGACGACTTGCTAAGCAAAAGAGAGGCGCATATAACAATAAGGACTTAGCTCGTGAAGTTGAATTCATCGAAAGACTTATTAAGCACTTAGAGGATGGCAATTTAGCAGCTAGCTTCGAACTTGAAGGCGAAGAAGAAGAAGCCTTTATTAAAGAATACAACCTTTTAACAGCTAAGCCAGTTATCTTTGCTGCTAACGTAGCTGAAGATGATTTAGGAAATGATGGTGCAGGTAATGCTAATGTTGCTAAGGTTAAGGAATATGCAGCAGCTAATAACTCAGAAGTATTTGTTATTTGCGCTCAGATTGAACAGGAAATTTCAGAACTTGATGATGATGAGAAGAAGGAATTCCTTGATGACTTAGGTCTTGAATCATCAGGTCTTGATAAGTTAATTGCAGCAAGCTATAAGTTACTTGGTCTTATTAGTTACTTAACAGCTGGTGAGACAGAAACTCGTGCTTGGACAATCACTAAGGGAACTAAGGCTCCTGGTGCTGCTGGTAAGATTCACTCTGACTTTGAAAGAGGTTTCATTAAGGCAGAAGTTGTTTACTATCAGGATTTACTTGACTGCGGTTCTTATAACGCAGCTAAAGAAAAGGGTCTTGTTCGTATGGAAGGTAAGGAATACGTGGTTAAGGATGGCGATGTAATCCTCTTTAGATTTAACGTATAAGATATATATAAACTTAAAAGGACGATATCAATTTGATATCGTCCTTATTTTTTTGAAAATGTATCATCTAGGAAACTTTAGCTAATTTTAGCTAGTTTTTATTTAGTTCCAAGATGACATAACTTCCTTGAACTTCTTAACATTTTCTGCAGTATCGCCCTTAAAAATAGCTGAACCAGCAACTACTACATTTACGCCAGCTTCAAGGACGCTAGCAAGATTTTCAATATTAATACCACCGTCAATTTCGATGTTAACATTAGTTAAGTTCTTCTCTTCTAATGCCTTCTTAATTTCTCTAACCTTATCAAGAGATTCTGGAATGAATTTCTGACCGCCAAATCCAGGATTAACGCTCATAACAAGCACCATGTCTACCATTGAAAGGTATGGAATAACTGCCTTTGCTGGAGTCTTAGGATTAAGTGTAATGGCTGCCTTACAATTAAATGACTTAATCTTTTCAAGTGTAGCCTTAACATCCTGACAACTTTCAACATGCACTGTAATAATGTCTGCGCCTGCATTTGCAAATTCCTCAATGTATCTGATTGGCTCATCAATCATAAGATGTACATCAAAAACCTTCTTAGTTGCACTTCTAATTGACTTAATAACAGGAATACCAAGGGAAATGTTTGGTACAAAGCTTCCATCCATAACATCGATGTGTACGTACTCTGCTCCTGCCTCGTCAATAATCTCCAATTCTCTTCCTAAATTCTTAAAATCTGCTGATAAAATTGATGGTGATAAATAATTCATATCTTACTTCCTTTTACACTTTAATATTTCTTTTTATTTTTTAATTCATCAAATATTTCTATATAGCTCTGATATCGTCTCTTACTTATCTGTCCATCCGCTAGAGCTTTCTTTACACTGCAGTCCGGCTCATTTACATGTACGCAACCGTTAAATCTGCAATTTCCCTCATGCTCTTTAAATTCTTCAAAATAAAATCTTAACTCTTCCTTTTCTATATCAGGAGGGTTAAGTGATGTAAAGCCCGGCGTATCTGCAATATACGTATTAGGACTTACATTAAAAATTTCTGAATGCCTTGTGGTATGACGTCCTCTACCAATTTTACTAACCTCACCAGTGGCATTAACCTCCTCTGGTAAAATCAAATTAGTGAGGGAAGATTTTCCAACTCCTGAAGGGCCTGCAAGCACTGTTGTCTTGCCCTTTAGACATTCTAAAACCTCGTCTACACCAGTCTTGTCATAGGCACTTACCCATATTAACCTACAACCGCATTTATTGTAAATTGATTCTAATGCATCAATTTCTTCTTTAGTTGCTAAATCTACCTTGTTAAAAACCACTACTGTATCCACATCCTGATAGTCCATATAAACTAAAAATCTATCTAAGAGATTGTAGTTTATATCTGGTTGTTTAACGGCAAATATAACCATCGCTTGATCTATATTGGCAAAAGCCGGTCTAATAAGAGAATTCTTTCTTTCAAGAATTTCTGTAATATTACCCTTTAGATTTTCTTCATCCACAATATCCACTAGGCAATTATCACCTACTAAAGGCTTAATCTTCTTATTTCTAAAAACGCCTTTCGCCTTACACTCATATATAGCGCCGACTTCTTCTATGTAAACATAGTAGAAGCCAGCGATACCTTTAATTATCTTACCTTGCATGAATTACCTAGTTTGCAGCTGTTGTAGCTTCAGTTGTACTTTCAGATTCTGTTCCTGTAGTTGCACCTGTTCCTGAACCAGATCCTGAGCTTGTACCCGTTCCTGAACCTGTTCCGGTTCCTGAACTAGTTCCAGATCCTGAGCTTGTTCCAGATCCCGAGCTTGTACCCGTTCCCGAACTATTACTTGTGCTGCTTTTAATAGTTAATGTCACAGTTGTACCTTTAGTTAACTGTTCGCCTTCTTTTTCTTTTTGAATTGTTACATATCCATCCGAATCAGAATTATCAGTAAATTGATATTTTAAACCATTTGATGTTAACCAAGAAATAGCTTCAGACTTAGACATTCCTACTAAGTTTTTCATCTCTACCTTTGTCTCTTCCTCACCTCTACTTACCTTAATAGTAATTGTAGAGCCCTTTTCTGCACTACCTGTTGGTGAGTAGCTAATAACGCTACCAGCTTCAACTGTTGTACTATATGCATATTCTACTTCAACCTCAAAGCCTAAGTCCTTAAGAGTTTCAGTAGCCTTTTCCTCTGTCATGCCCTTTACATTAGTTACAGAAACTGTTTCTGTTTCAGTTCCCTTGCTTACTGTAAGAACGATTCTTGTATTAGCAGAAACCTTAGAGCCTGCTGTTGTACCCTGACTAATTACATAGCCCTCTTCTACTGTTGAAGAACTCTGTGTAACAATTGAGTAACCAAGGCCAACTTCATTTAAGCTTTCAATAGCCTTTTCCTTTGACTTACCTGTAACATCAGGTACTGAAACAAGGCTTGAATCATCTTCTGAAACTGTTGTTGTCTCTGTTTCTGTCTCTGTTGAAGAAGAGCCACAACCTACTAACTTTAAGATTACAAATACTGTAATAATAAGAATAATAGCCGCAATACCGATTCCGATATACTTCATGATCTTATCAAGCTTTTCATTGCTTTCATCATCAATATCATCTTCATCGTCGTCTTCATCATCTAAAACGCCATCTTCGTCATCAAGATTTTCTAGTGTTTCTTCATTGTCATCGTCAAGAACGTCTAAATCTTCATTTAATTCTTCGTTTTCTTCTTTCTTTGACATTTCATCCTCCATTACTGGTGCCATTTTAACAAAATCTACATCTGGCATAACAAGAGATTTCTTTAAATCAGCAAGTAATTCTTCTGCTGACTGATATCTTCTGTCAGGCTTTTTCTCAGTACATTTTGCAACAATCTTATCTATACTTACAGGGATTCCCTCAGCAAGTGTTGATGCAAGTGGAATCTTATCCTGTATATGCTTTACAGCAACTGTTACTGAATTGTCTGCATCAAATGGTACAGTTCCTGTTAACATCTCAAAAATTGTGATACCCATTGAGTAAATATCAGTTCTTTCATCTGAATAACCACCTCTAGCCTGTTCAGGTGAAATATAGTGAACAGAGCCCATTGCCTGTGATGAGTTAATTGTTGTATTAGATGAAACCTTAGCAATACCAAAGTCAGTAACCTTAACCTTACCGTCCTTTGAAATAATAATATTCTGAGGTTTAATATCTCTGTGAACAACTCCAGCCTTGTGGGCAGCTTCCATGCCGTTTACTACCTGAATAGCAATACTAGCAGCTTCCTTAAATGGAATTCTACCTCTTTTTTCTATATATTTCTTAAGAGTAATACCCTCAACTAATTCCATTACAATATAATAGATGCCATCTTCATCTCCAACATCATATACGCCAACAACATTAGAGTGTGTAAGGCCTGCTGCTGATTGTGCCTCTGCTCTAAATTTAGCAACAAATGTCTTATCATCACTAAACTCTTTTTTCATAACCTTAATGGCAACAAATCTATTAAGTTTGTGGCATTTAGCCTTATACACATCAGCCATTCCTCCAGTGCCGATCTGCTCTAGTATTTCATATCTGTCAGCTAAAAACTGTCCTTTTCTCAACATATTAATTTATACCTTTCTAATTAGTTTTAATAATAACAACCGATATATTATCTAGCCCGCCATTCTTATTAGCCTTGTCTATCAGTTTCTTTGCGGCATTATTAATATCTGACTCATCTTTAATGATATCAGCAATCTCTGTATCCTCGAGCATGTTAGTTAAACCATCACTACATAATAAAATCCTATCATTTTTCTTTAGGTCTATTCTAAACATATCTGGCTCTACGGTAGTTGTACCGCCAATAGCCCTCGTTATAACATTTTTCCTCTCATGGTTTCTTGCTTCCTCTTTGTTAATCTCACCTGCAAGAACCATTTCCTCAACCAATGAGTGGTCTCTGGTAACTTGTCGTATGTCCTCATCAATTACATATAGTCTACTATCCCCTACGTTGGCAACTAAAAGTGTATCATCAATAATACTTGCTAGGCAAAGTGTTGTCCCCATGCCTGTATAATCTTCAGATTCCTTGGCCTTTTCTAGAAGTAATGTGTTTACCTCTAAAATTGCCTTCTCTACTGTGCTAACAGCATCCTTAGTTAGGTTCTCCTTAAGTAGCTTTACTAGTGTTTCCACTGTAAATCTTGATGCTGTGTCGCCTGCTTTATGGCCCCCCATGCCATCTGCCACAATGAAAAGATTCGGGAGTATTCCTATAGGTGTCATAGATGTATAGACAAAATCCTGATTGGTTTTTCTTTTTTTACCAATATCAGTCATTGCTACTGCTTTCATGACTATCCTCCATATAACTTTTTCTTAATTGACCACATGCGCCGTCAATATCTCGGCCCATTTCTCTTCTAATAGTAACATTAATTCCACATTTTTCAAGTTTATTTTTGAATGCCATAATAGCATCCTTATTAGATTGTTCGTAATCTCTTTCCTTAATCGGATTAACCGGAATAAGGTTAATATGACAATTAAGGCCATGTACTAAATCGATTAACTGACTTGCACATTCCTTAGTATCATTAACGCCCTTTACTAAGCTGTACTCAAATGAAATTCTTCTGCCTGTCTTATCAAGATAATATCTGCAGGCATCCATTATTTCTTCTATAGAATACTTATTAGCTATAGGCATCATAGTCTTTCTAAGCTCGTCATTAGGTGCATGTAAAGAAATCGCAAGAGTTATCTGTAACTCAAGGTCAGCTAACTCTCTAATCTTTGGCACTAAACCACAAGTAGAAACTGTTAAATTACGAAGACTAATATTAAGCCCTTTTTCAGAATTAATCAACTCTAGAAACTTAATAACATTGTCGTAATTATCCATAGGCTCGCCAGAACCCATAATTACTATATTAGAAACTCGCTCTCCTGAAATACTCTGAATTCTATAGACCTGATCTAACATTTCAGAAGGTGTGAGGTTTCTTACACAACCGTCAAGTGTTGACGCACAGAAGCGACAACCCATTTTACATCCAACCTGGGATGAAATACAAACTGAATTTCCATGGTGGTACTTCATTAATACACTTTCAATGACATTGCCATCGTAGAGTTTAAATAAGTACTTTTGTGTTCCATCAATTTGTGATGTCTGCACCCTTATTGGCTCAAGTGCCATAAGATATGCATTTTCCTTTAAACTATCTCTTAGCTTAGCAGGAATGTTAAGACAGTCGTCAAAGTTAGTTACAAGCTTTTCGTGCATCCACTGATAAAGCTGATTAGCTCTAAACTTCTTCTCTCCTAAGCTCTCTATATATTCAATTAGTTCGCTAGAGTTTAGACTCTTTAAATCCACTCTACCGTCCTTAATCTTATAATTAATATCCATTCTAATACCTTACTTCTTCTTTAAAATTGCATAAAAGAATCCGTCTGTGTCCTTTGTCTTTCCAGCTAATAACTGCTTCATGTCTAAAAGTTCAAAGCCTAGACCCTTTATAAATTCCACTTGTTCTTCATTCTCTGCCTTATTAATTGTACAAGTACTATAAACTAGTATAGCAGATTCTTTCAAATAATTAACTACTGTAGTTAAAATATTTTTCTGAATCTCTACCAATTCAGCACATTTTTCAGGACTCGCATTGTATTTAATGTCTGGCTTTCTACCTATAATACCAAGACCTTAACA
>NZ_JAEEVD010000069.1:0-9962 GCF_016290755.1 Lachnospira sp. | reverse complement strand
TCTAGCTTCTTTCTTGCCATGCTAGCGGCAGCAGTTTTCTCCCTCATAGGCCTAGCTCTAAAGAAATTAAAAAGAAAAGCCACAATCCCCTTTATCCCCTTTTTACTTGCTGGCTACCTAATAAGCACTATTGCTTACTTTAGTTAAAGGAGGGCAGGATGAAAGGAATTTTTAAAGGAATCAAGACATTGGCAAACTTTAGATTTAAGGCAGTTTATACCCTTGAAAATGCAGTGATTGTCCCCATATTTTTTATGGTCTATATAATCTCCATAAGCGTTGCAATTTATATGCACGACAGGATAATTTTGCGAAATGCCCTAGAGCAAGCGGCAATCGAATACGAATATCGCTACATTAATGCAGCAGAAGTTAAAGATAAGAATGAAATGACAGAAGAGGAATTTGCCACAAAAGTCAAAGACTACATAGATGCAAAAACTCTTTACTTAAACGACACAGATATAAATATACAAAAGAAAGATAACAATATTAAAATCACCGCGAAGGCAAGTTTCCCGCTAGTGACAGCCTACGTGGGTAAAAGTATAAACACAAGTGAAATGATATCAGTAAACAATCCGAAAAAATGGATAAGAATTACTAAAGCCTTAAAGGAGGCAGTGGATTAATGAAGATGAATAAAAACCTAATCGAAGAAAATTTAAATATAGAATACGAAAGAGTAAACGGCCAGAGCCTAATGACCATCGAGACAGACAAGGGCTACGAAGAGGATTACCAGATTAAGATGATTGTAAAAAATCGACTTGATCACTTCCTAAAGATTAGCAAGGCGTCTGTAAACAACAAACACTATTTAAAATATGACATCAGCAAGCGTCAGCAGTTCGCTCAGTTTTATGAATATGAGAAAATGAAACTAGAAGACGTTAGATTACTTTGCTCTAACATCTCAGAAATGGTAAGACTAGTAGATGAATACATGTTAGATCTTGATTTTGTCCTACTGGACCCTAACTTTATCTACATGGATGTCATCACTAAAAATTTGAATTTTATTTACCTACCAAGTTTGAAAAACTCCAACTTCACAGATAATCTCCGCTCAGTATTTGAGTATGTCTTAGAGCACTTTGATCATTCCATGGATAAGACTAGCGTGGTATTTTTGTATGAATTTTACCAAAATATTCTCTCTAATAGCTACGACCCATATAATCTTTTAAAGCTCTACAACGAGCTTCATGACAAGATGTTTATAGAGGAAGTAAAACCTCTTGAGCCAGATTACAATGACACTCCTCAAACTACAGATTATGAAAATGCAACAGAGCCGGAAGTGATAACCATTGATACAATTTCAAAGGAAGAAATCTTAATTGATGATCCTGAAAAGGAAAAACTAGAGGCCAATAAAAAGGTTCTGGCAGCAGGTATAATTTTTACAATCTTTTCTTTAATAGAAATGTTGTCTCCAAGACTAATTCCAATCACTATCCCAAAGGTCCTAAACTTTGCATTTCTTTTAGTGGGAGTTGCTTGTATCTACTTATATAAGAAAAGCTTAGATAGCTTAAAGACAGAGCCAGCCCTTACAAAGGAAGAAATTCCTTATGTGACAAGAGAAAAGAAGACAAACTATACAAACAAAGAACCCTCTACATCCCAAAGCCCAAACTATACAAGTCCAACTAAAACAAATCCAACATCTAAGACAGCCTTTAAAGTTGAGGATAACATCTCCGTTGATACAGTCCTTCTCTCAGATTTTGTAAAAAAGAGACATGCCAATAAATTCAAGTTAATTCTTGATGGGGACAGCACAGGCCTTATTGAATCAGTTCATAAAAACATGGCTTTTAAAAATCCAGAAGATGTAGAACTTGAATTAGATAAAGAAGAAATCATCCTAAAGAAATTCCCAATGGTAATGGGTAACTTTAAGGAAGTAGCTGACATTTTCTTTGACTCAAAGCTAGTTAGCAGAATGCACGCCAGTATTAAAAAAGAAGGAGAGGATTACATTTTCGAAGACCTTAATTCCTCTAACGGAAGCTTCCTAAACGGGGAAAGACTTGAAACTAGAGAAAAGAAAATTCTTAAGGATGGAGATATAATAACTATAGCATCAGTAAGTTTTAAGGTTGAAATAAGCTAGGTTTTATGCTATATTCAAGATAATAATAAAGTTTTGGAACAATTAAAGAATTTGGGGGATAGATTATGAGGGTAAATATTTATTACGGCGGAAGAGGTTTAGCTGATGACCCAACTTTAACAGTAATTTCAAAGATTCAGGACATTTTAGAGGAATTAAAGGTTAAGGTTGAAAGATACAATTTATACGAATTAAAAAATAAAATCACTTCACTAGGTTCAACTATAGGCGATTGCGACGGCGTGGTCCTTGCAACCACTGTGGAATGGGTAGGCATGGGCGGCTATATGCAACATTTTCTTGATAGCTGCTGGCTCTATGCAGATAAAAGCAAGGTAGAAGACGTCTACATGTTCCCGGTTGTCCTTTCAAGATGCTATGGAGAAAGAGAAGTTGTTAACGCTTTTAACAACTCTTGGGAGATCATTGGTGGAAAACTAGGGAATAGCCTAAGTGCCTATGTGGATAATGTTTCTGATTTCGAATTTAATGTAGACTACAACACCTTCATTGAAAAGTTTTCTGAAAATATATACAGAACCATCTCAAAGAAGGCTCTAACACTACCCTCAAGCACAAGTATGATTAAGAAAAATCTGCTTCGAGATACAATTCATCTAACACCGCAGGAAAATGAGCAGCTTTCAAAGTTTGCGGCCGACGACACATTTGTAAAAACTCAAAAAGAAGACATCGAGTATCTATCGGCAATGTATAAGGAACTCTATGATAGCGAAAGCAAGGGCGGCGACCAATATTACATCGACGTCTTGAAAAATAATTTCAACAACAGCAGCAAATACCTAGGAAGCTACATGCTAATAATCAGCGATAAGAAAGAGCAAACAAGCATTACAGATTCTTCCTCAAGCAAGAAACTAGTTATTGAAATCTCAGGTTCCAACATAGAGGTAAGCTTTGGCGAAAAGCTTGATGCAGATGTGATTGGTAAAATGGATAAAGAAACTTTTGAAAGAATTGTCAGCGGACAGACCTCTTTCCAGCGCTCATTTATGGCAGGAGACATGACTGCAAAGGGCAATCTAAAGGATTTGAAAATGTTAGACGAATTATTTATTTTTCAAAAATAGTAATATTGTAATATCCCTTTCTTTAGGTTATTATACTAAGTGTACTTTAGTAGGGTACAGTAGGTAAATGTGTACTATACAGGAAGTGCTAATAATAATAAGGGAGAAAGCACATGAAGAAAGATGATTGTATTTTTTGTAAACTTGCTAATGGAGAGATAGAGACAAACTCAATTTATGAAGATGAGCTTGTAAAGGTAATTTTTGATGCTAGTCCAGCTTCTAAGGGCCATGTTCTCATTTTACCAAAGAATCATTTTGATAACATTTATGAGTTAGACGATGAGACAGCAGCCCATATATTCAAGGTAGCTACTAAGGTGGCTAAGGCATATAATCAGGTACTTGATTTTGACGGACTTAATATCGTGCAGAATAATGGCGAGGCAGCAGGTCAAACTGTTTTCCATTTCCACATGCATATTATTCCAAGATACAAGAATGATTCTGTAAATGTGACTTGGACTCCAGGTGAAGCTACACAAGCAGATATAGATGAAATTAAGAAAAAGGTTTCTTCTTTATTGTAATTTATTACCATATTGAATATATCTAATTTTGTAGACATGTTATTTTAGTGCTTATAAATGGAGGAAGTTGGTATGATAAAACTAAGCAAAGGCGGAGCTTACCTTTTAAACGGTGTTGACATTATTGAGGATGGTGTTGATGTCTGTAAAGAAGTTGCTTCAAAGGTTGGCAGAGAAGTTTCAGTAGAAGAAGCTAAAAAGAACACAATCGCATATGGAATTTTAGAGAAGCATAATACATCAGGTAATATGGAAAAGTTAAAGATCAAGTTTGATAAGATGACTTCTCATGATATTACTTTCGTTGGTATTATTCAGACTGCAAGAGCTTCTGGACTTGAGAAGTTCCCAATTCCATATGTTTTAACAAATTGCCACAACAGTTTATGCGCTGTTGGCGGTACAATTAATGAAGATGATCACATGTTTGGACTTACAGCTGCTAAGAAGTATGGCGGAATCTATGTTCCACCTCATCAGGCAGTTATCCATCAGTTTGCTAGAGAAGAGCTCGCAGAAGCAGGCAAGATGATTCTTGGTTCTGATAGCCACACTCGTTACGGTGCTCTAGGTACAATGGCTATGGGTGAAGGTGGTCCTGAACTTGTTAAGCAGTTACTTAATAGAACTTATGATATTAACATGCCAGGGGTAGTTGCTATCTACATGACAGGCGAGCCAGCTAAGGGCGTTGGTCCTCAGGATGTGGCTCTTGCTATTATCGGCGAAGTTTTCGCAAATGGCTATGTTAAGAATAAGGTTATGGAATTCGTTGGACCTGGTGTTTCAAGTCTTTCAGCTGATTTCAGAATCGGTGTAGATGTAATGACAACAGAGACAACATGTCTTTCTTCAATTTGGAGAACAGACGATAGAATCAAGGAATTCTACGACATTCACGGAAGAAGTCAGTCATACGCTGAACTTAATCCTGGTGATGTTGCTTACTACGATGGAGTTGTATACGTTGACCTTTCAAAGATCAAGCCTATGATTGCTATGCCATTCCATCCAAGTAATACATATACAATCGATGAAGTTAACGCTAACCTAAAGGACATCTTAGCTGATGTTGAAAAGAAGGCTTTAGTAAGTCTTGATGGTCAGGTTGACTACTCATTACAGAATAAGATTAGAGACGGCAAGTTATACGTTGACCAGGGAATTATCGCTGGTTGTGCTGGTGGTGGTTTTGAAAATATTTGCGCAGCCGCAGATATTCTAAAGGGCCGCTCAATTGGTGCAGACGAATTTACATTATCTGTATATCCAGCTTCAACACCAATCTATGTTGAACTTGCTAGAAATGGTAGATTAGCTGACCTTATGGCAACAGGTGCTATTGTTAAGACAGCATTCTGTGGACCTTGCTTTGGTGCAGGTGATACTCCAGCTAATAATGCCTTCTCAATTAGACATTCAACTAGAAACTTCCCTAACAGAGAAGGTTCTAAGTTACAAAATGGCCAGATTGCATCAGTTGCACTTATGGATGCTCGTTCTATTGCAGCAACAGCAGCTAATAAGGGTTACTTAACTTCAGCAACAGACTTAGATGTAGAATTTAGCGGTCCAACATATCATTTCGATAGCTCAATCTATGCTAATCGTGTATTTGATAGCAAGGGCGTTGCAGATCCAAATCAGGAAATCCAGTTTGGACCTAACATTAAAGACTGGCCAGAAATGGTAGCTTTACCAGAGAATTTAGTAATAAAGGTTGTATCAGAAATTCATGATCCAGTTACAACAACAGATGAACTTATTCCATCAGGAGAAACATCATCTTATAGATCAAATCCTCTTGGTCTTGCAGAATTTGCACTTTCAAGAAAAGACCCTGCATATGTAGGAAAAGCTAAGGAAGTTCAAAAGGCAGAAAAGGCAAGAGAAGCAGGAGAGTGTATGGGTGAGGCTCTTCCGGAATTAAGAGATATTATGCATACAATCAAGGAAAGCTTTGATGTATCTAAGGAAAATACAGGTGTTGGTTCTACAATCTTTGCAGTTAAGCCAGGTGATGGTTCAGCTAGAGAACAGGCTGCATCTTGTCAGAAGGTTCTTGGCGGTTGGGCTAACATTGCTAACGAATATGCAACTAAGCGTTATAGATCAAATCTTATTAACTGGGGTATGTTGCCATTTATCATTGATAAGGGTGATTTACCATTTGCTAATGATGATTACATTTTCATTCCAAATGTACAGGATGCAATCACAAAGAAAGCTACAAGCTTTAAGGCATACGTTGTTAATAAGGGAATGAAGGAATTCGAACTTAAGATGGATGAACTTACAGATGATGAGCGCCAGATTATTTTAGATGGTTGCTTAATCAATTACTATAAGTCACATCACTAATAATCCATAAATTAGCTTGCTAATTGGCAAATTAAATTTTGCAAAAAATGGACATAATAATTTAGAAAAAGTTGAATTTCTTTCAGATTATAATTGCGATTGTTTTAAAATATTGTTACAATTTATATAATTTATAAAGGATGAGGGAGATTCTCGATTGAGAGTCTCCCATCAGCTTTATAAGAAAACACTTTTGGCTTAGAAAGAGGGAGTGAAATATATTATGGCAGACCAGAATATACTTAATGGCGGATTAGAAATTTTAGAGCAGATTATATCTGATGTAACAGAGTATAACGACAATAGAGAGGAACTTGATGAGTTAAACGATAGCATCAAGGCTTTATCTAGAGAAGTTAATACAGCAGAAAAAAATATTCAGACAGAAGTTACATCACGTGTAAAGGAAGGCAGCGCAAGTATAAATGCGAGCTATGATAAACTTGTTGGAGCAAGAAAAAATAAACTAAAGAAGGCTCAGGCTAAAAGAGACCAGGCTAAGATGGCAGGAGTAAAGGAACGTATTGCCGCAGAAACACAGGACTTAAAGACAGAAAATAGAGAGTTAAAGCGTCAGATAGAAAAGGCCTTTGCTCAAGAAAAGGTAAGTCTATTTTGCAATTCAAGATTATTTTTAGCATTATTTAATTCGAAAACTATGTTAGATTATGTTATCTTTGTAGCATGTGTTGCTATTGTTTTTGGCTTGATTCCATTTGGAATTTATATAAGCCCAGTTATAGATGATATATTTCTTGTTTTATATACATTTGTTGTTGCTTTAATTGTTATTCTCATCTACAAAAAGGTTAACTCAGGAATTATGGTTAATCACAGAGAATTAATAACACAGGCACAGGAAGTTAAGAGTCTCATTAAGATTAATGAATTTAAAATTGAAAAAATTAGACATAGTATTAAAAAAGATAAGAATGAAGAAATGTATGGCCTAGAGTCATATGATGAAAAAATAGAAGCTATCAACAACGAGATTATTAGAATCGAAAGCGAAAGAGAGGCTGCTTGCGATGAGTTTGAGCAAAAGACTAAGACTAATATTATCTCTGAAATTGAGGGCAGATATACAGGTAAAATTGAAGAGAACAAAAATATATTAGCATCCAAGAAAAAAGAAAGAGAAGTTCTTGAAAAGAAATTAACTGATCAGAAAATGTTTATTTCTAATAACTATGAATCTTATCTTGGAAGAGAATTCATAGATGATGAAGACAAGTTATTTGAGCTTGCAGAAATGATGAAAGAGTATGAATTTGATACAATTGGTCAGGCAATTTCTGAATTTAAGGAACTAAGATAAATAGGGAGGTCGTATGGCTGACATATTATCAGGCAAACCTAGATTCAATGGCGATAAGAACGCGCCAATTAGAAAAATAGTTCAAAAAGATTCAGAGGATAGCAATGATATTTACACAGAGGAAGAAATACGTCAAAAAGTAAGACAGCACAGAATCACACAGCTTAAGGTAGTGGCGGCAGTAGTATTTGTGATTGCTTTGTTAGTGCTCTTAGTTATTTACATTTTGGATAATAGAACTTATTCCTCATATAAATTGACTAAGTCAATAAGTAGAGAAGACGTGGAAACATCAGATTACATTTCCTATGGAGATGGATATTTAAGATGTAGTAGCGATGGTATTTCATATTTTACATTAGATGGAACCGCTGTATGGAATCAAACCTTTAGCATGAAGAAACCTCAGGTTAAGATTTGCGATAGCTTTATTGCAGTTGGCGATGTTAACGGTAATATGATTTATTTATTTGATAAGTCAGGTTACATAAGTGAAGTTAACACATCCCTTACAATTTCCCAGGTGGAAGTAGCAAAGGATGGCTTAGTGGTTGCGGTTCTTGAAGATAACAACGCTAACTATATTAATATGTATGACAAATCCGGTGAGAAAATCTATAGCGTAAAGACAACGCTTTCCGGAGATGGCTATCCATTTGATGTAAGCATCACAGATGATGGTACAAAACTTATGGCAGCTTACATATATGTAAGTGGAGAAGAAATTAAGAACAACATCGTATTCTATAATTTCTCTGAGGTTGGTAAAAATGAAACTGAAAGAGTTGTAGGTGGCTACGATTTCGATTCAACAATTGTTGGAGATGTGCAGTTCCTTACAGATACACTTGCAGTGGCAGTAAGTGAGAATAGCATCAGCCTATATAAGGTAAAAGAAACACCAAAGCTTTTAAAAAAGATTAGTATAGATGAAGAAATTCAAAGAATCTTTTATAGCGACAGATACATTGGTATCGTAACAGATAACACGGATTCGTCCGATTTATACAAATTAGTAGTTTATAACACTTCAGGTAATGAGATATGTGAAACAACGTTTGACACAAACTATGACACGATCCAGTTTGATGATTCAAGTATTGTTTTAAACAATGACTCATCTCTTTGTGTTATGAATATGAAGGGAAAAGTTTTAGCAAATATTTCCTTTGACTCCACAATTTCAGATGTGGTTTGCTTAGGTAAAAAAGGAAAGTATGTTATAATTAATAGAAATTACATACAGACTATAAAACTAAAATAATCTTTTCAGATTAATAAATTAAGGGAGGACAAGAAATGTTAGTAGTTATAATTTTAGCTATTTTGGTTGGATTTGCTATATGGGGTTATGCTCAAGGCGTGTTAAAGATTGCGCTTTCAATTGTTTCATTAATCGCAAGTATTTTAATAACAACAATTTTTGCCCCAATTATTACTGAAGCAATTAAAAACAATTCTGATTTAGACAACAAGATGGAACAATCCTTCTATGAAATTTTAGGAGAGAATGAGGCGGTAAATTCTTACCTCACATCCAACGAACTTGCTAATCAGACAATAGATACATCAAAGCTTACACAAATCTCTGATAAGATGAATGAAATTATTGAACAAATCGGTGAGAAGTTCGAATTACCAGATTCACTTGTAAAAGCTCTTTCAAATAACTCATCTTCAGATATGGCATCCACAATGTCTAAGTATGGCACAACAAGTGTAAGAGATATTACTTTACATATTGCAGCTACAAGCCTTACAAATATTGTATTTAACGCTTTAGTTTACATGATATTAATAGTAGTTCTCTACATTATAATCAGAATGATCTTAGCATTTACTAATATCCTTGCTAAGATTCCATTTGTAGAAGGAGCTAATCAAATCCTTGGAGCAGCAGTTGGTTTATGTGAAGGCTTAATTATAGTGTGGTTATTCTTTATAGTAATAACAGCTCTCGGAAACACAGAGCTTGCATCTAATCTATTATTAGATATTAATGAAAATGCAATACTAGCCTTCTTATATAATCACAACCCATTAAACACATTATTACTTACTAGAATCTTTTAAAAAATGTGTCGCTTTAATTCAAAACAAAAAATATAAGCTAGTAAATAAGCACATCTAGCTCGTAGACATAGGATTAAAAACCTATTAATTGCGAGTTAGATGTGATTTTTTTAATTGAAAAAGAAAAGAAAAATCATTATAATAGATACACGAATCTTTAAATTATGATTTGTAAAAATGTATGTATTCTTTTGAAAAACACCATCAAAGCCCGATAAATACTGACTTTCTTCGATTTTTTTGAAAAACTTCAAAAAAATCGCAAAAAATTAGAAAAATAGTGTTGACAGAAAGGGACTGTGGTGATAATATATACAAGTCGCTGCGATACAGCAACGACAACAAAACATCAACAAAGCCAGTAAACACAAGGCTTTGAAGACAAGAACCTTGACAACTGAACAGAATGACAACCTTGAAAATTCTTTGAAATATTCAAGCGAGTAATCAATCGTAAAACAATTTTG
>NZ_JAEEVD010000023.1:0-38867 GCF_016290755.1 Lachnospira sp. | reverse complement strand
TAATGTTTAACTGACGCCTAACTAAAGACTTAGCCTCTGACTTAAGAGTGATTCTCTCCCCCTCAAGCATCCTCATGTCTCGCTTTACATTTTCATAATAATTCTCTTGGCTCTGGATATCATCAATAGCGCCTGGAATCTGGTCTTCTAGGCTCTCTAGTTTTCTAAAGACCTCCATAGGAAGCTGGTTTCCCATACCCCTGCTAATGCGTCTATCCGTTGTAAGATTTTCCACACGCTCTGCGGCATTCTCTACCTTAAGCTTCATATTGGTTGGTGCATCGCAAATCTTATTGGTATCCTCGTAATACTCAGCCACTGTCTCGTATTCAAGCTTGGCTCTCTCCACGTAAGAAGAGGCCTCCTCCATAATATCGCACTGGCTCTTAACATAAATCTCCATATCCTGAGGCATGAAAGTACTTGTATTTACCTTATCAAGAGCCTTTGGCTTTTTAGAAACATCTGGCAAATCTATCTCTAGCTTGTCGATTTCTCTATCCACCTTGCTTGTCTCAAGTTTTCTATAAAGCTCCTTCTCATTATCAACCCCCATTTGCTGATAAATATCCTCATCAGTTTGGATGTCTAGTCGCTTCTTACCATTTTTAATATATAAAGAGTCCTTGCCCTCTTCTAGGCCTTCCTCAATTTTTTCCTTCTGTTTTTCCTTGTTAGCCTCAACATTTATCTTCTCAACGGTCTTTATAAGGTTTTGAGCCTGAACAGAATTTAGAAGTTCGTCGTATTTCTCCTCTTCCCTTCTTAAATCCTTTTGATTCTTCACATTCTTTTTACGGCCTACCACATCACTTTCTTCTGGCAGCTTATTACCCGAACCATCAAAACCAAGACCTGCAAAAAGCTCGCCCATATCATAGCTTTTAAGGTCCTTTTTAAAATCCTCGTCTGTTAAATTCTCGTCTGTATCTAAGGGCTCGTCTTCATAGACTAAATCCTCTAGATTATCTAGATCATACTCATCATCAATGCTCTTTTTTATAAATTTGAAAATCCCCATAGCCACTCCTTTTTATTAGATACTAGCTGTATATTTTAAATATTCCTCTTTCCACTTAGCTAAAATGTCCTTTATTTTCAAATTAAATTCTGAAATTTTGCCCTCATCCTTTAACTTAAATACTCTCTCTAATTCCTTGAATTTTTCGCTAAATCTGGCGTTATCCATAAGTGTCTCCATTTCACTTCGAATAACATATTCGTCTTCGCTTATGTCCAAATTTTCCAAATTGCTATATAAATGTATCAAAGCATCACAAGTCTTTAGCATACGCTTAGTCTCTTCATGCTGGCTGATTTTATAGCTCTCTTCAAAATATTTTCTAGCCATTTCATATAAGAACATCCTTGCATAAGCCACTCCTAGGTTGTGAAGAATTTTTGCATAAAAAGGACTTCCTAAATCTTCTAGAGAGTAGTTATTAATTATCTCAAGATAGCAGTCAATTGCGCTATAATAGCACTTATTGCTTAAATAACTATCCGCTCTTTTTTCAAGTCTTTCAAAAGGTGTCTGACTTGATAGTGTATTTAGAATCTCTCTTATTTTCTCAATTTCAGCAATAGTATAATAATCAATAGACTTTAATATGGTTACAAGCATTTCTGCAAGGCCTGCATTATTCTCTCTTAGATAATCTAGTCTATTAGCAAGGTTTACTTCCCCTAGCTCATTTTTTAGAAAATCTATCAACCTATCATCTATAAAATCATTAGCTATTAAATAAATATTGTTGTAAATGTAGTAACAAAGCTCTTGGCTTGTATAAATTCTAATTCCCGTACTATAAACCCTGTAGGGATTAGTTGCCATTTTTGTTCTACAAAGTATCATTCCACTCATAAGCACTCCTTAAATAGCAAAATCCAAATCCTTATAAACTAACTTGCCAGAAGATTTAAAGAAATCTCCAAAGCCTAAATCCTTAACTACAATTTGGCATCTATCTGACGAAAAGAATTTCACAGATATAGAAATCCTAGTAGTCTTTCCCTCTCTATAAGGAAAATCTGATATATCAATAGATTCATCATCAAATCTATTATCTGCTGTAAGAATATGCAATTTAATCTCCCTCATATCCTCAATTATAAAATCAATACTTCTATCTGCCATAAACCAGTTAGTGCCTGGCTTAATAAGTCTAAAGCGCTTTGGCACGCCTTTGTCTAGAATATCAAGCTCAATGCCCACCATAATTCTTTGCTCAGATAAAAGCACTGTATTATCAAAGACCTTAGGTCTAATATATTCAAGAGCCGAATAGCAAGCCCCCTTAGAATAAAGATTATTACCTATAAAGGCCTTCTTTCTACTTGTAATTAACTTAGTGTAATTCTCCGGTAACTTATCCGTATTAAAGCCTGCTCCCGTTAGATAGATTGAGGAAATCATTTTCCTATCTAAAAATTCATTAAGGCTTGAAATAAGTAAATCCTCCACATCCTCTAAGCTCTTTTCCCTTTTTAAAACCTCTTTAAAT
Organism: Lachnospira sp.; assembly: GCF_016290755.1. Classification (NCBI taxonomy): domain Bacteria; kingdom Bacillati; phylum Bacillota; class Clostridia; order Lachnospirales; family Lachnospiraceae; genus Lachnospira; species Lachnospira sp. The sequence continues at coordinate 36,363 of NZ_JAEEVD010000023.1, read as the reverse complement.
TCAATGGAATTATAGATTTTCTTATCCTCAATAATATAGTCCACGTTGTTGCTTCGTTTTGAGTTTAGCCTTATATATTTAAGTCCATTTTCTTCAAAATCTACAAGACAAACTCCCCCAATGTATAACTCGCGTTTCTGAGAGTATGCATAATAGGCAAAGCTCTCTCCTTTACTAATGACCTGGCTGTTTGCCTGATTTAGACCTAGATTTTGAAAGACTCTTTTAATAGCATTTAAATAGTCGATGCTGTAATTGTGAAGCACCACAGTTAGACAAGAAATTACGCTAACCCCAGTTTTATTGGCCGCAGCATCTAAAAGGCTAGATAAGAGATTAGTAAGCTCCCTATACTCTCCTTCTCTTACCCCTTCCACGTCTTTAACCAATTCCTTTAAAGGCTTATTAAGAAAATATTCCTGCCTATTATCAAATTCTAGCTGATTTACTATATTGTTGTTGTAATCATAGTAGCTAAGCATGGCCACGTCTTCATTTAAATCCATACCAATTATTAAGCCTGACACATTTTCTAAACTCTCCATTGATTAATCCTTTCGCATCTTAAACGTCTCATCAACTACAAAATCCTCAACCAAATAACTTTCCATAACCCTTCTTAAAGTCATGTAATCTCTAAGTTCGTTGCTAGCAAAGCAGTCGTTAATATTATCAAAACGGCCCCTGCTTGTCTCCCCAATTAGATTAGTAAACTCTATTGTATTCTCGGCGGTCTTAGTACATTTTCCCTCGCCTTCAATAGTGAAGTAATACCTTAAACTATCTCCGTAGAAGAGATTGAATTTATATGTAAATAGACCAAAATCCGTAGAGTTCATAAGCTCGCTAGTAAACTTAGTAGAAGACTCATTTAAAATGTAATGAATCATTACTTTATGATTTGGGCTTGCTATACATTCAAGAATCGTTGCTCCCACTAGGTTATAAGGAAGTCTAAGGTAATTGCTTAGGTTAGAATAAAAGCTAAGCATAATATTTTTCTTGCAAAGATAATCTATAACCTTTTGAGCAAGTTCCCTTCTTTCCTCTTCCTTTAGTAGCTCTGGCTTTCTTGAAATTTCTTTTAAATAAGCCACGTAACATATATCTGCAAGACCTACATTTTCAGCAATACTTCTTTCAATTACCTTATAGATTACCTCGTTTGCCTTCTTACCCTTAACAATAAAGAGGTAGGAATTATAGGCTAGGTAAGCCTTTGTAATAAGCTTAATGCCGTGGTGGCTGTAGTAATCTGTAAAGACTTCTGTAAGTCTGCCATTATGAACCCCACTAAACATCATCTGAATAATGACTCTTTCAGAAAGCTCTGTGACATCAAGGCCGAAGTTTTGGCAGGCCTTCCACAACTTATAAAAGTCCTCATTAGAACAAGAAGCATATCTTAACATGTATATAAGCAAGTCCTCATTATAAACTCTGTTTGCAAAGAGGTAACTTGCAATAAAGTCTAGTTCCTTAGATTCCTCAAAATTATTATTTGTAATTAAATGATCTGTAAGTCTAAGTAGCTTAGCAGGATAAACCCCTCTAAAGCCATATTCCTGCCCCAATTCATAGGCCTCATCATAGAGCTTATTATTTAGAGCTATCTCAATAAGTCTAATGCCATCTTCTCTTTTTAGCTTTGACTTAATAAGCAGGGCTAATACACTTTCTGCATTTTCAAATTCATTTAATTCATAATAATATTTAATAAGCCATGAATTAACCTTTAGCTTAAAGTTATAGCCAATAAGTGGATTTACTAAAATGTATTTATATCCACCAAGAGTTTCCTCAGATTTATCCCCCTTTTTGTGACTATCATAAGCCCAGTTAATCAAAAAGCCTTCGTTTGAAATATCAAATTGTCTAAGGGTATTCATAGAAACCATATCTGTCATTAAAGGCTTGATTTCATGCTCTATGCCCTCTTTTCTAATAACTCCATCTTCGCATAAAAAGCAGATGGCAGAATTATTAGTATAAATTGGAATATAGCAAACTCCCCGCTTTAACTCATAAAAATCAAGGCTAGCTTTTTCTGTTAGCTTAACCACTACCGCCTTAACTCTCTTATCCTTAACAGTGATTTTATTAATATAATCAAGAATGGATATAAAGTTTGCGTTGTCCTCGTTTACAAGTTCCCCTCTCAACACATTTTTGTAAATAATGGACATATCCTCGTTTATAAAGCCTAGCTTTAGTTGTTCAATTGCAAAATTTTCTATAATTCTTTCATAAGCCTCATACTCATCCTTATAAACTCCCTTATTATCTAGAATATTGGCATAAAGGAAAGCCTTATCCTCTCTAGATAAAGAGTTATCATACATAAAATACATAAGCACAGGCTTAGGAAATACCACATTCATAGACCTAGGACAGCTAGAAATATAATACTCATAAATTCTTGTTATCTTAAAGCCCTTTACAATGGCAAGCTCGATATAGTGGTTGTTATCCTCACTATCAAGGCCTGCTCTAACTAGGTGCTTTACTAGTGGCTCTAAAATGCTATCAAGCTTATACATGTTATAAAGAATCTTTAAAATTACTAGCTGCTCGTTACTTGCATACTTAAGCTCATCCACCACATCAGCAATCTGTCTTGCAAGATTTTCATGAATAGCACTGTGACGAATACCAAAGGTTACAACCTTTAACTCAAAGTCATCAAGAACTCTAAATAATTCTGGATGGCTATTAAAGATTCTAAGGGCCTCATAATACATAACAGGACTTGTGCAGCCCTTTGATATAATCTCCTTTAAACGAACTAGTCTAATACTTCTATTCTTCTCATTTTCTGTATTAAGATAGAATAAAATCCAGAGAATCTGCCAGCTCTTATTGCCACTTTCATAAATTCCCCTAACCTGATTTATTACCTTTCTTGTGTAATCTCCTGACTTTAAAAGCAAGCTATTTACATAGAGAAAATAAGCGTAATTTACAGGGTTTGAGTGCATACTTCCTAGGGCTTCAACCTTTACCTCTTCAATAATTTCTGAGGCTAAATCATCCTCCCCAGTAATTACAAAGCTCTGGGCAAGGGCTAGTTTTAAAAATATATCTCCCTTTGTAGAGGAATAATATTTATTTACAATTTCTCTTACGTGACTTACAAAATCATCACGTCGAATAATATTCATTCTGTAATCAAGATACTCCATAACTAGATGCTTATAGGCAAGCTTACTTTCCCTATGTCTAGTTTTTTCTTCAGATTTTAAAATCTGTGTATCCTCTTTAATTTCAATGATATAATCTAGATTTACGTTAAAAGAACGAAGTCGTATTTTTGCAAAATTATTACCCTTATGTAATTTTTCTACATCAATAAAATATTCAACTTCGCAGATATCTCCTGTGAAATCATCCTGATTTAAGCTTGTATTCTCTAGCTTAATAAAATCCTCATCACAAGATAAATCGAGTTTAAAATTTCCCCAGCCCGATTTTTTTATTACAAAAAAGTCTTTAAGATTACTGTTTGGGCATTCATAGATTTTCTTAGTTTCAGCTAGCTTAAAGCTAGTTGCCACTTTCTTATTTAGGGCAATTAAAAACTCTTCAATAGATTCTAGTCCGTGCTCACGATTCTTTAGGGCATCGTAAATATTAGATAGCTTTTCATCATTTTCCAAAAAGATATCCTTAAAATCTGGACCAAAAAAGATTTCCATAGCCTCGCTTGGGGCTGTTTGGTAGAGGTTTGTAAAATGAAAGAGATTAGATGCATTGCCAAGACTAGTCTCCACAAACTTTTCAATGCACTTAAAAGAGTAAGGGATTTCAAGTTCGCCAGCTTCACTAATAACCACAAACTTTCCCTCTAAGCTCTCCTTTTTCTTTAAATCCCTGCCATCCACTCTATATCTAATAACTATATTAGTTCCGGCAAAATTCTTATCAATAATTTCCACTCTTAAATCAGAGGCAAAAACCATTCCTCTCAATGGATTTGATGCCTCTAATTCAAAGCTAGACTCAGTTATAAGGTCTTTTGCAATATCAAGTCTTACTATCTCTTCCTTACACTTAAGTCGATTTTCTTCAAAATTAAATTTTCCTCTTGATAGACGATTTACATAATCTCTCATTTGGAACCCCTCCCATTTTTAACTAGTTTTAAAATCTAGCATCTACTCTTCAATATAAAACTTCTCCTCTTTGTATTCGTCTGGCAAATACTGCTGTTCCACATAATGCCCTGGATAGGCATGTGGATACTTATAACCAACTCCATGTCCAAGCTTTGCGGCCCCTTTATAATGGGCATCTTGCAAATGTGTTGGCACCGGCACCTGCTTATGAGTCTTTACAAATTCTAGGGCTCTATCAATTGCCATATAACTTGCATTACTCTTTGGTGCCTTGGCTATATAAATGGCTGCCTCTGCTAAGATGATTCTAGCCTCTGGCATACCCACTCTTTCAACTGCAAGGCAGGCAGAAACTGCAACATTTAGTGCATTAGGATCTGCCATTCCTACATCTTCACTAGCACAAATCATAATTCTTCTAGCAATAAACTTTATATCTTCCCCAGCATAAAGCATCTTAGCTAGATAATAAGTAACTGCATCCGGGTCTGAACCTCTCATGCTCTTAATAAAAGCTGAGATTGTATCATAGTGATTATCCCCGTCACTATCATATCTTACGGCTCTTTTTTGAATACAGTTTTGAGCGACCTCTAAATCGATATGTATCTTTCCATCTTCGCTTTTATCTGTTGTTAAAATGCCCAGCTCAATGGCATTTAGAGCACTTCTAGCATCTCCATTAGAAATATCTGCTAGAAAATCTAGTGCCTCTTCATCAATTTCAGCATTATAAGAACCCATACCATTAACTTCATCATAAACGGCTCTCTTTAAAATCACCTTTATGTCTTCTTTTTTCAAAGGCATAAGTTCAAAAATAATTGATCTAGATATAAGAGCGGCATTTACTTCAAAGTAAGGATTCTCAGTAGTTGCACCTACTAAGACTAATGTTCCATCCTCCACATAAGGAAGGAGGAAATCCTGCTGCCCCTTATTAAATCTGTGAATCTCATCTATAAAAAGTATTGTCTTTTTTCCATACATAGCTAGGTTATCTTTAGCAGCCTTAACCACTTCTTCCATATCCTTTTTACCGGCTATTGTGGCATTTATCTGTCTAAAGTCTGCGCTTGTTGTATTGGCAATAACTTTTGCAAGGGTTGTCTTTCCTGTTCCTGGAGGTCCATAAAAGATAACTGAGCTTAACTTATCCGCCTTAATTGCTCTATAAAGTAAGCTATCCTTACCAATTATGTGCTCCTGACCTACTATATCATCTAATGTCTTAGGTCTTAGTCGCATAGCAAGAGGTGATTCCTTCTTGCTATTATTCTCTCTCATATAATCAAACAAATCCATATTAATACCTAACTTGTCCTATTTACTTTAACTTAGTTCCTAACCAGAATCTTGCTATCTTTCCTACCTCACTAAGAGAGCCTCCCTTAGTTGAGCAAGTGCATAAAAGCTCGCTTGATGCGTAGAAATATAGCTTATTCTTATATTTTACCATACCAATGTTAGTAGTAAGATTATCTCCTGTGTAAATCTTTACAGCTGCGGCTGTGGAAGATTTTCTATAATAAATACTATTATCAACTATATAGCAAATAGCCTTACTATCATTACTTACAAGGCTAAGGGAACCATCATAGACATTGCTTTCAAGTTCCTTTTCCTCGCCCTTCTTAACCCTAACTAAATTAGAATCTCCATCAATAAAGTAAAGTTCCTTTGTGGAATAATTATATACCACATTTCTTGCAGTCTTAATATTATCTAGTTCCTCAAGACTTGATACTGTGTCCCCATCAAGCTTTGCAGAATAAACTGTATTAGTATTAAGAGCATAAACATAATTATTAGTCTCATCATAGATAAACTCCATGCTTGAGTCTGAAGACTTAGCAAGAACTGTAGATTTAGCATCCTTAATATCATATAGATAATAAACATAACCAATGGCATAGACAAAGCTATCAGCCTTATCCCACTCATTTACTAAATCAGCACTATAGCTGTAGTAATTGTAATTATCTGAACTCATGCCTAAAAGATTAGTTACATTTCCCTCAAGACTAGTCTTTTTCTTAGTCTTATAGTTATATTCAAATAAATTACCATCATTATCTACTGCCACCACAAGGCTTTGGGCTGTATAAACATAATATTTACTGATGTCCTCGCTTAAATTAATGGTTTGATATTCAAGGCCATCAAAAAATACTACGTTTAAGCTCTTGCTACCTGTACCACCCTCGTCATTTAGCTCTTCAGTTTCAGTATAAATCAAAACTCCGCTATCTCTTAGGGCTACTAATTCCTTTGAATTTTTGTTAGTTGCAAGCTTAACTGTTCCCTTACTTGTATTAACAATGATTTCGTAATTGCCATCCTCAAGATAAGAAACGAAAGCTAAATAATCTCCGTCATTACTTGCCATCTCCTGCTTTATGCTACCCTCTATATCAAGGTTTTCTGCCTGGTAAAATGTTTTTCCATCCACGGCAAATACAGCATCCGACTCGTCACAAACATAACTAGACTCTAGATCTGTTACATTGTAAATCTTGTCGTTATAGCTAAAGAAAAGCTCGTAATTCTTTCTTGTTACCAACTTATAAATTCCAACAATTATAAGGACTAAGCACACTAGAGCTGCCACTAAAAAGGCTATTCTTCTAATGTTATATTTGAATTTCTTAGCCTTTCTAATTGAAACAGACTTAAGCGGTCCTTCTTCATTGTTCTCATTATTCTTATTTGAAGACTTGGTGTCTTTAGTTGACTTTCTCTTAGACTTTCTAAGCTTCTTTACTAAGCCCCTGGCCTTGCTTTTAAGCTTAGACATTTTATTTTCCTCAGAAAATAGACCATCTACAACTTCCATCAAATCAAATTCTTTTTTCTCTTCTTTTTTATCTTCTTCTAATTCTTCCTTACCCCTGTTTTTAAGTCTCTCTTCGTAGGCCTTCTTTCTTTTAAGGTAATCCGAATTATTTACAAGGACCACAGGTCCATCACAACGTGGACACTGAGGGCCTTCATATTCCTGACCACACTTTGGACAAAGCATAATCTCACCTCAGCTCTTTAATCTATATTTATTATTATTATTTTACATTATTATACTAACTATTTAAAGTATTTCTTCTAATAACATATCTTTAGATTTGAATTTCTTGTCAAAGCAAATGTCCTCAAGCCTGTTAATTACACTAGCAATAATTCTAAAAGTCTCATCGTTTAGTGTAAAGGTATAAAGCTTATTAAGAGGGCTTGTAACAATATACTGTAGTGTATAGAGGGCATCTTTACTAAGTCTTACTGCTGCAAGGCTCTCTGTTATACAATCGCCACAAACTACCCCATTAAGATCCTTTGCGTAAAATAATAAATTATCTTCCTTGCCACATTTTCTACAAGAGAAGAAATCCGGACATTCTCCATTAATGGCAATCATTCTTAACTCGTAAATGTATCTAATTAAGACGTTTGGAATCTGCTCCTTTAAAAGGGCCTTAAGGCTTACATATAAAAGGTTTATAAGCTCCTTTGCCTCAAGGTTTTCTCTTGAGTAATAATCTGCAATTTCTGCAAAATAATAGCCATAGCAAACCGCATCCAAGTCAGTTACTAACTCCTCAAAATACTCTTTTGCCACGGCCTTATATATGGTGTAGGAATTCCTTCCTCTATAAACTTCAAAATCAGCAAAGATAAAGGGTCTTGTAAGCCCTATCAAGCTGCTATTAGGTCGTCTAGCACCTTTAGCAAAAGCACTTATCTTACCTAATTCTTTTGTTAAAATAACAATTCTTCTATCTGACTCACCTACTGGCATGCTAGATAAAATAATTCCCGTAACATTAATTACTTCTGCCATAAGACATCCTTTCAGTTAGCTAATAATCCCCTTAATTATACTCCAAATGGGCAATAAAAAAAAGGCTGCTACATTAGTAACAGCCTTTGATAATTAAAATCTAAATTTGTCTTCGAAGTATGCCTTAAGATCTGCAATTGCAACTCTTTCCTGTTCCATAGTATCTCTATCACGAACAGTTACGCAACCATCTTCTTCAGAATCAAAGTCGTATGTAATACAGTAAGGAGTTCCGATTTCATCTAATCTTCTATATCTCTTACCGATGTTTCCTCTATCATCGAATTCGCAGTTGTAGTACTTAGAAAGTTCTGCATATACCTTCTCTGCGCCTTCGTTTAACTTCTTAGAAAGTGGTAAAACACCAATCTTTACAGGAGCAAGTGCTGGATGGAAGTGAAGAACAGTTCTTACGTCGCCGCCTTCTAATTCTTCTTCATCATAAGCTGCACAAAGGAATGCAAGTGTAACTCTATCTGCACCAAGTGATGGCTCAATAACGTATGGTACATACTTTTCCTTAGCTTCATCATCAAAGTAAGACATATCCTCACCTGATGTTGTCTGATGCTGAGTAAGATCGTAATCAGTTCTATCAGCGATACCCCATAATTCGCCCCAACCAAATGGGAATAAGAATTCGATATCTGTTGTACCCTTAGAGTAGAATGCTAATTCTTCTGGATCATGATCTCTAAGTCTCATTTCATCTTCCTTGATACCAAGAGAAAGTAACCAATCACGGCAGAAGCCTCTCCAATACTGGAACCATTCAAGGTCAGTACCTGGCTTGCAGAAGAACTCTAATTCCATCTGCTCGAATTCTCTTGTTCTAAATGTAAAGTTACCAGGAGTAATTTCATTACGGAATGACTTACCTACCTGTCCAATACCAAATGGTACCTTCTTTCTTGAAGTTCTCTGAACGTTCTTAAAGTTAACGAAAATACCCTGAGCTGTTTCTGGACGAAGATAAACTGTATTCTTAGCATCTTCTGTAACACCTTGGAAAGTCTTGAACATAAGGTTAAACTGTCTGATTTCTGTGAAGTTATGCTTTCCACAAGAAGGACAATTAATTTCATGCTCATCGATGAAGTTCTTCATATATTCCTGAGTCCAACCATCTACTGATGACTCAAGTTCGTAGTTATTGTCTGCTGCCCAATCTTCAATGATCTTGTCAGCTCTAAATCTTTCATGACATTCCTTACAGTCCATTAAAGGATCTGAGAAACCACCTAAGTGACCTGATGCAACCCATGTCTGTGGATTCATTAAGATAGCACAGTCAACACCAACGTTGTAAGGATTCTCCTGAATAAATTTCTGCCACCAAGCTCTCTTAACATTGTTCTTAAGCTCAACACCAAGATTACCGTAATCCCATGTATTAGCAAGACCACCATAGATTTCAGAACCTGGATATACAAAGCCTCTTGCCTTAGCTAAGGCAACAATCTTCTCCATTGTCTTTTCCATATTGAAACTCCTTTTTATTATAGTCTATTAGACTTAATTACTTATAAAGCTAGTTATCTAGAAGATAACTAGCTTTTTTAGTTTATAACATAATATTAAATTTGGCAATTGTTAATTTAAGCCTTTTAGTTGTCTGCAAGATCTTTTTTATCATAGCCGAAGTTTTTCATTAAGATATCGCTATCTCTCCACTCCTTCTTAACCTTAACCCAGAGCTTTAAATTAACCTTCATTTCTAACTGCTTCTCGATTTCGAAGCGCGCATCAGTTCCGATTCTTTTAAGCATATTGCCGCCCTTACCAATAATAATTCCCTTATGAGAATCTCTTTCACATATAATTGTGGCATCAATATCAGTAATAGGCTTTTTATTAGTAGTCTGTCTTTCCTTAAGCATATTGATTTCAACAGCAATACCGTGAGGAATTTCATCTTCTAGACAATAAAGTGCCTTCTCTCTAATAAGTTCAGCAATAATCTGACGCATTGGCTGATCTGTAACTGTATCTGCGTCATAATACATTGGGCCATATGGAAGATATTCAAAGATTGTTTCCTTTAAGTCCTCTACATTGTTACCATTTCTTGCAGAAATAGGAACGATTTCATCAAAATCAAGTTCCTTTCTATACATATCAATTACAGGAAGGATTTCCTCCTTCTTAACCATATCTATCTTATTAATAACAAGGATTATAGGCTTCTTAACATTTTTAAGACGCTCTAAAATCTTTGCCTCCGCTTCACCAATGAAAGCCTTTGGTTCAACTAAATAACATATAAGATCCACATCCTTGATTGTACGCTCTGCTGCGTTAACCATGTACTCTCCAAGCTTATTCTTAGCCTTATGAATACCTGGTGTATCAACAAAGACAATCTGTCCTCTCTCATCAGTATAAACTGTCTGGATTCTATTTCTTGTTGTCTGTGGCTTATTAGAAGTAATGGCAATCTTCTGACCTATAATATTGTTCATAAGTGTTGATTTACCTACGTTTGGTCTTCCAATAAATGTTACAAAACCTGACTTAAGGTTTTCATTATTAGCTGTGGCACCATTTCCTGTAATACCACTAGCTGCAAGCATTTCGTCTAAATTCATTAATTAATTCCTTTCTTACTATCTCATCATAACCATTTTTCTAGTTTCCACTAGATAGGATAAGAGGCTTAACCTCGTCAAAGATTTCCTTATTATCCTGGATTACCTGCTGGTTACCTACTACGCTTAAGTAATCCTGTTCCATTGCTAATTTAACAATTGGTGCAAGGGCCTTAATAGCCTTAACATCACACTCTAGAATTTCCTTTCTTTCCTTTGCAAATGTGTCGTAATCCGCATTGCTTAAGTAAGCACTAAAGGATCTAATACCCTTAGCTGAAGGATTTAGAGGTGTGTCTAAATCACTAATTGTTCCAATGATATATTTTAACATATCTCTATCTGAAACATCAAAGTTTTCTACATACTCATAAGCTTTTTTAAAGATATCAATAGTTTCCTTTAAGTTTGGATCTCTATAACTTGAAAGATACATATCACCATTTCTTAGGAAACTACTGTTACAGCCATAAGCTCCACCCTTAACTCTTACATTTATCCATAAATAATCATAAGAGAAGATAACCTTTAATACCTTTAGAGCGCCAGTATATTCATAGCCTTCCTTAATATAATTTCCACACATTGCCACATACTGCACCTGTGAAGAAGATGTAAAGCCAGTCTTAACCTTCTTTGGCACGTATTCACGCTTAGCGACTTCATACTTATTATCAGGAACAGCCTCTAAGAACTTCTTAAGAGACTTCTCAAATAATTCGTAGCCCTCATCATCAGCTGTAATATGAACTACAAGATTATCCTTATTGAAAATGTATGAAACAAGCTCATTTAACTTTGAAACGATAGTTTCCTTAAGCTCGTCAAAGTTAGCATTTAAGTGCTCAATAAAGCTGTAATACTGATAGCCCTTCATAAGATTAGAATAGTGAGCCTTCTTTGAGAACTGTGAAAGAGTATTCATAACAGCCACTGTGTTACCTGCACTAACCATTGAACCCTCAAGTCTTGACTTACTTCTAGCAAGGATTTCCTTTAATCTCTTATAGTCATCAAACTTTGTTGTATAGATGATTTCCTTATACATATCAAAGATGAAGTCTAACTTATTATAAAGGGACTTACCCTTTAACTCATATCTAATTGTAAACTTATCTAAGTCGTCCTTATCTGAGTAAATTGCAGCTCCATCAGTTCTAATTCCACCACTGTTAATATTGATTTCATTAGTTAATTCCTGATAGCTGTAATTTTTTGTATCCATAGATGTCATTACAGTTGAAAGTAAGCCAACGTATGGAATAAGCTCATCTGGTACATCCTTACAATCAAAAGAAAGTAATGAGTAAGCAATCTTATTAGTAAATAAATCACTAAATACTACGTCTACTCCGTTAACTTCCCTCTTATCGATGTAGAGCTTTTCAGGGTTCTTTTCAATATCAGATAGCTTAAGCATAGGAATTGACTCTAAGTCCTTCTGACTAGATGGAGTATCCTGATATTCCTTTAATTCCTTAGTAGACTTAATGATTTCCTCAAGCTGCTCATCTGTTAAAGTAGCCTTGTAATCTGCAAGTCTCTTAGCTTCCTTTTGTCTTCTTGCCTCATCTAAGCCCTTCTTAGGATTTAGAGTAAGAATTAACTTGTGGTTATTGTTAAGTAAATACTTGTCGATTAAATTTTCAAAATAGCCCTTATCAATCTCTTCTCTTAGTTCTGCATAAATCTTGCCTTCCTTAACATGAACAAAAGGCTTTGTCTCATCATAGAACCAGCTATCATTCATATTTAGGTAGTACATAAGTCCCTTAGGGAATGGGCCGTAATCTGCCTCTCTATACTTAAATTCGTAATAGTTAAGAGCAGCAAGTAATAATCTAGGATTAATACCCTCATCTCTTAGCTTAGTTAAAGTCTCATTAACTACCTTAACGAATTCGTCCTTCTTATCTGCATTAGCATTCTTAGCTACAATTGAGTAAATTGGCTGATAAATTGAAGATTCAAAATCAGAATAAATATCAGTACCAATACCTGCATCAATTAAAGCCTGCTTTAGTGGTGCGCCTGGCGCAAGAACTAAGGCATAATCTAAGATATCCATAGCAAGATATAACTTATCATCAGTACTTGTACCAACTACTGTGTTATATGAAAAATATGTATTATTCTCCTCTGACTCATCATCAGCAATAGCATATTCTCTTACTAAATCAAGAGGCTTATCAAAGCCCTTCTGATAGGCAATATCAGTGTTAATATTAACATCTGCCTTATCAAAATTATCAAGATATTCCTTAGCTAAGTAATCAAGTCTTTCATTAATATCAAAGTCACCGTAAATATAGATGTAGCTATTCACAGGATGATAATATTCACCATGATACTTTAAGAAATCCTCATAAGTTAAATCAGGAATAACCTCTGGGTCTCCGCCTGATTCATACTTATAGTTGTTATCTGGGAAAAGACTTGAAAATGTATATCTAGCAAGGACGTCATCAGCTGATGAAAATGCACCCTTCATTTCGTTAAATACAACGCCGTTAAACTTAAGTGGTGCATCCTTACTCTCTAATTCATAATGCCATCCCTCCTGCATAAAGATCTTCTTCTCCTTATACATGTTAGGATAGAAAACTGCATCCATATAAACGTCAGTTAAGTTCTTAAAATCCACGTCATTACAACTTGCCACAGGATAAATTGTCTTATCTGGGTAAGTCATGGCATTAAGGAATGTATTAAGTGAACCCTTAACTAATTCAACAAAAGGATCCTTTACAGGGTACTTTCTTGAACCGCAAAGAGTTGAATGTTCAATAATATGCTGAGTTCCAGTGTCGTTAGTTGGAGGTGTCTTAAAGCCAATTGAAAACACCTTATTATTATCGTCATTAGATACTAAGCAAATCTTAGCACCACTCTTTTTATGTTTAAGTAATAAACCTACTGAATTAAGGTCTTCTAACTGTTCAACACTAATAGTCTCATAATCATCTCGACTAAAGTTTTTTAACTTGTCAAAATGTGCTTTTAAATCCATAGTCTGTCCTCTTTTCTTTTAAAATTTTATCTATAAGCAAATGCATTAAAAACAGCTAATTTACTAGCTTACAAAACAATAAAACAGGTCTTGCAAATGCTAATTTTAACATACTACAAGACCTGTTGTAAACTTACCGTATAGCCATAAATAGTGAAAGTTTTATAAAACTAACTCAAAATAAACTAGTAAATTTATATCACGTACTTTTATATATAAATTATATCATTAATAAATAGAATTGCAAGTTTCAAAAAAACTCACATAAAACAACACGACAAGCTTAGACTAATTCTTTACGCTTTCTCTCAATCATTTCATCAATACGATTAATGTACTCATCTACATTTTTCACATTCTCAACTCTAGTAATAAGGCTAGAATTGTCTACTGGGTTAGTGCTTACAATCTTTGTGCTAGCGCCTGCACCACAAGCAATGATTGTCTGTACTTCCTCCATAATGAGAATATTGTAAATGCATTCTTTACCTGGACGGGCATAGCCTACATTTTCAAAATTGCCAGCCATATTCTTCTGGCGATACATATAATAGGCTTGCACTCCTAAGTCCTTAGCGCATTCTTCTGTCATATTCACAATGCTTTCAGTGTTCTTAAAATCTAAGTTCTTATATCTATCTCTATAGATATTAAGTCTACTAGAACGCTTAAGGGCAAGGGAATGTACAGTTAAAGAACTTGGATTCATGGCCTTAATTGTATCAAGGGTATTCTTAACCTCTTCTGGTCCTTCCCCTGGAAGTCCAAGAATCATATCCATGTTGATATTATCAAAACCTAGCTCTGTTGCTAGCTTGTAAGCATTCTTAATGTCCTCAACGCTGTGCTTTCTACCAATTAAATCAAGAGTTTCCTGATTCATAGTCTGAGGATTAATAGAGATTCGCTCTACCTTGTGGTCTCTTAAAACCTCTAACTTCTCCCTAGTGATGCTGTCTGGTCTACCAGCTTCCACTGTAAGCTCCAATACATTTTCTAAATCAAAACACTCCTCTAACTTAGTAAGTACCCTGTCTAGCTGGGCAGGGCTTAGAGTTGTAGGTGTTCCCCCGCCAAAATAAACTGTATCAAGGCGCTTGCCCTTCATCATCTTAGAAACTTCTGTAATCTCATGAATCAAGGCATCCACGTAAGCCTCTACCCTATCCTTAAAAGCATTGTAGGCATAGGCTGAGAAAGAACAGTAAAGGCAGATGCTTGGACAGAATGGAATCCCAACATAAAGACTATATCCATTTTTTACATCAAGCTTTGAAACTAGGGAAATCTCCTTTTTAGCCACCTCAATGGCAAGCTTTGCCTTAGCTAGACTTGTAAAATGTTCCTTTGTAAAAAAGTTAATAATCTCTTCTTCTGACTTCCCCTCAACTATCATCTGATAGGCGATTTTACTAGGGCGAACCCCTGTCATGTTACCCCAAGGAAGACCGTGGCCTTCCTTTTCTTCAAGCTGCTTATAGAGCTTAACCTTAAACTTCTCGTGGGCATCGGCTTTTGAGAGTCCTGTTACATCAGGGGCTTCAATCTCAATTAGCTTATCCCCTTCCTCTAACTTTACTGTCACTTCCTTAATAGGATTAAAAGTGGCAGGATTATTCACATCTGAAGTTCCAGATATTGGTCTTGCAGGCTTTACATCCACTCTTGGATAAAAGCTCCTTACAATTGTAACCGCATCGTCGTAAAATGCGTCATCATCTATATTTATATAAATCATATTGATCCTTTCTAAACTTGGGATTTCTCTCCCAAATAAAAGCAGTCTAAAACAAAAATCTGCTTGTCCCAAAAGACAAGCAGACTTAATTCTACTATATATCACAAAAATTATCTAGTTAGTATTTTTAGTAAACAAATGGATTATATGCCTTTTCATGCATAATGCTTGTTTCCTGGCCATGTCCTGGATAACAGATAGTCTCATCTGGTAAAACAAATAGCTTATTCTTAATTTCACGAACTAAGCTAGACATGCTACCTGTTGGGAAATCTGATCTACCCACAGATTCATAAAAGAGAGTATCTCCTGTAAACATAATAGACTCCTCTGGAAAATAAAAGCACATGCCACCTTCTGTGTGTCCCGGTGTATGTATAGCCTTTATCTTAAAGCCAGCAAGCTCAAACTCCTCTCCATCTTTTAAGTAAACATCTGCCTTAATTGTAAAACTAAGACCATAATCACTTGAAAGATTCTTATAAGGAGATTCAAGCAAGTCTTTTTCTGCATCTGCTGCATAGACCTTAATATTATATTTCTTTCTTAATTCATCCACTGCTCCAATGTGATCAAAATGCCCGTGAGTTAGTAAAATCGCCACAGGCTTAGCCTTACTAGATTCTACCATTTGAGCAATTACATCTGCTCTATCTGCTGGGTCAACAATAATACATTCAGCCAACGCATCATTAGTATACAAATAACAATTTGTACTAATCATGCCTAAAACTCTACAATCTAGTTTGCTCATTTTTCCTCCCAATTGACCTAAAGGTCTAGCATTAACAATATGTAAGATAAATATTAGCCCGTTGTTCTTTCAATATCAGTTACTGACTCAACCTTCTGTAGCTTATCAATAAGTCTGTTAAGCTCATCCTTTGTATGAATAGTAAATCCAATATTGATTGTAGCAATGTTCTTCTTATTAGTTCTACAATTCAAGCTTGTCATAGAAATGTTAGCTTCTGTAAATATCTTAGAAATATCAACAATAAGGCCATTTCTATTATTAGCGTAAATATTAATTTCAGTACTGTACTTCTCTGTGCTATCTCCTGAGCTTTCCCATTCCGCTTCAATAAGTCTTGCTCTCTCACTTGCTGGGAAGTTTAGGATATTAATACAGTCTGTTCTATGAATAGAGATACCTCTACCTCTTGTAACGAAACCAACAATTTCATCGTTTGGCACTGGATTACAACACTTAGAAAATCTAACTGCTACATCATGTGTACCCTTAACTATGATGCCAGACTTGCCGGAATTTTTCTTAATTTTAGCCTTAGGGTCATTTGCAAGAAGCTCTTCAAGTACTGAATCGTCTGTGATTTCATTTTTCTTATTCTTAAGATACTCATCATAGAGCTTATTAACTACCTGGCCTTCTTTTAAGCCACCATGACCTACTGTTGCAAGCATGGAATCCCAGTTTTTAAAGCCATACTTCTTTAGAGCCTTCTCTATAAATTCTGGCTTAATAAGTTCTTCCTGCTTGTAGCCCTTAGCCTTAATATAGTTAGAAATAAGCTCCTTACCGCGAACGATATTCTCTTCCTTTAATTCCTGATTGAACCACTGATTGATCTTATTCTTAGCCTGTGTTGACTTAACAATAGATAGCCAATCTCTACTTGGTCCCTTAGAATTCTGGGATGTGATAATTTCAATTCTATCGCCGCTTTGTATCTTATAATCAATATTAACTAACTTACCGTTAACTCTAGCGCCTACCATTCTATTACCTACAGCAGAGTGAATGCTATAAGCAAAATCAATAGGACAAGAGCCTGCTGGTAAATTCTTTACATCTCCTGATGGCGTGAAGGCATATACGGAATCTGAGAATAGGTCTAAATCACTCTTAATAGATGATAAGAATTCCTTATTATCTGACATATCACGCTGCCACTCTAGAATCTGTCTTAACCAGCTAAGCTTAGCCTCCTCAGACTGAGTGTCCTTACCGCCTGTCTTACCTTCCTTATATTTCCAATGTGCTGCAATACCGTATTCAGCAATTCTATGCATCTCGTAAGTTCTAATCTGAACTTCAAAAGGCTGACCATTTGAAGCAATTAGAGTTGTATGAAGGGATTGGTAGTTATTAGGCTTTGGCATGGCAATATAGTCTTTGAATCGACCAGGGATTGGCTTATACATCTCATGAATAACACCAAGAGCCGCATAACAATCCTTAACGGAATCCACCTTAATTCTTACAGCAAAAATATCATAAATCTGGTCTAGTGTCTTATTCTGACTTACCATCTTACGATAAATTGAGAAGAAGTGCTTAACTCGACCATCGATTTCAGCATCAATATCCGCATTCTTAATATGCATTCCTACTTCCTTAATTATGCTTTTTATAAATGCTTCTCTGCCGGGTCTATTAGCACTGACCTCTTCAACTAATTTGTTGTATTCTTCTGGCATTAAGTAACGCATAGCTAAATCATCTAATTCAACCTTAATCTTACTAATACCAAGTCTATGAGCAATAGGAGAATAAATCTCCATTGTTTCTCTTGATTTCTCTATCTGCTTGTTAGGCTTTTGATACTGCATTGTACGCATGTTATGAAGTCTATCGGCAAGCTTAATTAAGATAACTCTAATATCCTTTGCCATGGCAAGGAACATCTTTCTTAGGTTTTCAGCCTGAACCTCTATCTTATCATGCTCGTAATTTAACTGAGTTAACTTAGTAACACCATCTACAAGTAAGGCTACTTCACTGCCAAACTCTCTTGTAACATCCTCACTTGTAAGGGCTGTATCCTCTACAACATCATGTAATAAACCCGCTATAATTGTCTCTTTATCAAGCTCTAATTCTGCAAGTATGATTGCAACACAAAGAGGGTGGATAATGTATGGCTCTCCAGATTTTCTCTTCTGATCCTTGTGAGCCTCATAAGCCACCTTATATGCCCTTTCAATATCAGACAAATCTGTGGATGGGTGATAGGCCTTTATCTTTCTTACTAACTCCTTATATAACTCTTCTGGCGCAGTAAAATCAGCCGGTGTCTGTGTTGTTCCCTCCACCTGATTAGTCTTAACATTATTTGATTCTGCAAGTATAATCTTCTCAGGCATAAACTTCTCCTCGTCTTTTAAAATTCTTTATTATCTATCATTATATACATAACTAGAAAAAAAGTCACTCTTTTTATGAAACTAAGTGCACCAGAAAGCTTTCTGGTGCACTTTTATTTCTATTAGTATTCTTTAATTATAGCGATGCGTAAAGATTTTCCATAAATTCACGGGTCTCTACTGCATTTTCAGGAACTGTATTCTCAAGAGTGCAGTGTACATAAGGCTTGTGCTCCTTAATTAACTTAAGAAGTAATGGGTAGTTTAAGCCACCCTTGCCATCTGGGCCGCCCTTACCTGCTGCCACGCTCTTTAAGTCTACTTCCTTGCCTTCATCAATGAAATCCTTACAGTGAACTACTGCAATATCCTTAGAAAGTAATTCAAAGGCCTTTGTTATAATTTCATCCTGATCTTTAATATTACCTGGATAAAGTAGGTTAACTGGGTCAAGAATAATCTGTAAGTTTGGAGAATCAATGGCATCAAGCACTTTTCTAGCTCTCTCAACTGTATAAACGATGTGTTTCCAAACTGGCTCAATGGCAATGATAACGCCAAAGTTTTCTGCATACTTAACGATAGGTCTTAAATTTTCAATAAAGCATTCAAGAGCCTCTTCAGAGTGATTAGCCTCTTCATACTTGTATTCTTCATTAACAGCACCTGTCTCAGTTCCTACAACGCCACATCCAAGAATGCTTGCAAAGCGGATATGAGCCTTGTACTTTTCAACTATCTCAGCATGCTTAACTGGATTAGGATTGCAAAGGTTTAAATAACAGCCAAGTACTGCTACATCCACCTTATTCTCCTGACATAATTCCTTCATGTACATAGCAAGTCCTGGAGTCATTGCCTCCACCCCTGTATTAAATTCCTTAATAGACTTACCTAGGGCGATGTGCATGCAGTGAAAGCCCTGCTTGTGAATGTTAGGAATTAATTCATTTATTGGCGCATAAGCCACGTCATGTGCTCTAATACCTATTCTCATTTAATTGTTCTCCTCCTTCTTTTAAAGCCTAAATAATTAGTCTTATCTTATATCCTCGTAATTGATTCCAGCCTCAGTTAAAGCCTTGTAGTATGTAATAAGAGGTACAAAGCTTTGTGCAAAACCCTTTGTTGAGTTACCTGCTACACATACTGCATCATCAATTATAGTTTTAGTTGATACTCCAGCACTGACATTTTCACCAATAGTTTTCTTAAATGTCTTAAAGCCTGGATATAAATATTTTATATCAGCTGTTAACTCAAATGCAATAGCCAAAGACTCTAAAAGTAAAGTATTATTGCCATTTCTAGCTAAACTTGGAAGCTCCTTATAATAGAACAAGCCATTATCAAGTAAGCAGTTATCTACTAAATCATCTACAGCACGAATAAGCATGTCCTTCAAATCCTGTCTTGGGAAAACTCTATAATAGCGCATTACACTACCAATGGCTACAGAAATCATAAAGCCTACACGAATTAAAGTATTATCTGTATATGGTGCAAGCCAGTGTCCGTACTGCTTTTCCCAAGTAATAAAGCTATCTAGTATCCAATCGCACTTACTTAGCCACTTCTTATCATTAGTCTCAACGTATAGAGCAATCAAGGCTCTAAGAGCCCAACCAGTTTCTCTAGCGTTAGCCTCTCCTGGTACGGCATACATAGGTGTATCAAGGAGTCGAAGTACATTTTCACCAATACCAATGGCAGTCTCAAGGCCTCTCTCATCTCCTGTAAAATGATAATAATCCATAAGGCCCTCAACCCACTCGTGAGAGCAAACCATAATACCGTTTACAATGTGGCCCCCTGTGTGTTCCCACATACCACCGATTCTAAGCGGATCCTTGCTATAGTGGCAAACATCCACGTCCATCCAGTGACTAGCGTGATTAGCCATGTAATCGTAGAATCTTCTAGTTCCAGTTCTTGCAAACTGAAGAGCACAAGCATGTGGATAGTCGTATTCGTTGTTACTATAAACTGGCTTTCCATTAGCTCTACCCTGCTTTGTATAGCCCTGATCTACTGAGTCGCCCCAGTTTAACATACCGTAATTTCTATCATGGGCATCGCATCTATTAATAAGGGCAATTTCCACATCGTCATCAAGCTTAGTTGGGAATACATCCATTAAAGCCCCTGACTCTCTAAAGACGTCAGGACTGATAACTCCAAGGTCTGGCATCTGATAAATCAAGCTACGGTTGTCAATCTCAACCATACTTTCTTCTGGTCCATGAAAATGTAACAAGAATCTCTGCTCTCTTGCCATACCTGACTGCATCACAACTTTATTGATATTCTCTGGCACAAGCATAACCCCAATGCCATTCTTATCTGCCTTAATTGCCTTTGGGTAATTTTGCATCGCCTGATAAATCGTTGCACAAATTCCAGACTTCTCATCAGTTCTATCTGCAAAGAAAGTACCATATAAAACTTCTGCAAAGTGCTCGTTACCTTCCTTTAAGAGGCCCTTGTCGTCTGCGATAACATTTGCATTAAAGCCATCTCTTCCAATATAGAAATCAGTCTTATAGTTTGATCTAGCTGCCACCGTTCTAACAGTATCCACAGGTGTTCTTGATAAAATATCATCTAAATCGTTAATTCCTCTAGTATGAAAGACTGGTCCGCTAGTCTTTGAATTATCAATTGCACCATCACCACAACCTGTAGAATCGCCACCTGCTGATTCGTGAAGAGCTTTTGCCATATCAACTAGCTCATTATCACAAGCCTTGTTTGCATCTGCCTTAACAAAGAATTCAAGACTATTAATCTCTAAAGGATTATCGCTTGTGTTAATGATTCTATAAGCCACATCTAAGTAAGGCTTTCCAGAAACTGCAGTAATTCTAAGTTCAAAGTCAATACGCTTTGCACCATTCTCACTCTCTTCAATTAAATCATGATGTCCTTTTCCTTCAAAAATCGCACTAACAGCTCCTACCTCAACCACTCTCCAGCTATCAATGTTAAAGCTGTAATTATCAAGCTTAAAGCTATCCTCACTAGTTCTATTCTTAACTGATAAATTAGGTCCTACAAAGTTATCCTCTGTGTAATCTCTATAGCTATCTTCCAACTTAGAGAAAATGTTACTAGAATTATTAGAAAGTAAAAACTTTAGAGCACCTGTATCTACAGAAATTGTGCCAGCTTCCTTATTTACGTTACAACTAAGCTTAGATACATTTTCTAAAGACAAGGCATCTAGATTAGTGATGCCTGTAACCTCCTTTAATTCTTCCTCTGTCTCCTTGCCTGTAAGGACTGTTGCAAAACAAGTCTTATTAGCTGCTAGGTCAGCAAGAAATCTAACATAAGCAAACTTTATACTTCCATCGTCATACTTTGCTGTAACCTTTGCCTGATGAACTAACTTCTTATCCTTTTGAACAACTGATAATTTGTCCAAGTCAAAGTATTCGCCCTTCTTAAAAGGTATAGCAACGCCTACGTATTCCTGCTTTCTCTCGTATCTATATAGCTTCTCAAAATACACATTAACCATAACATACCACCCTTAATACATAAATTTTTAAAAACAATATATCTTTATTATAATATAGTTTGTTAATATAATCTATCAAATTTACATATTTTTTACCCTTGAATAATTATCTATAAAACAAGCTTTTACAGTTATATTGTACAGATGTTTTTGTCCTCTATTAAGAACTTTAATTTATTAGCCAAATTTGATAAAATGTTAAATATAAAAACGGGAGGATTAGAATCTATGAATTATGCAACAATCAAATATAATGATATAGCTAATGGTCCTGGTGTTCGTACCTCTCTTTTTGTAAGTGGTTGTACACACCACTGTAAAGGCTGTTTTAACGAGGTGGCATGGGATTTTAACTATGGTTTAGAGTTTACTAAGGAAGTAATGGATGAGATAGTAAAATCCTTAGAGCCTGACTATATTACAGGTATTACTCTTTTAGGCGGAGAACCTTTTGAACATGTTAATCAAATTGGTTTACTTCCACTCTTAAGAGAGATTAAAGCAAAGTATCCAGATAAGTCTATTTGGTGCTTTTCAGGTTATTTATTTGATAAGCAGATCTTGCAAGAAATGGTTCCAAAGTGGCCAGAAACCAAGGAAATGATATCTTATATTGATGTTTTAGTAGATGGTAAATTTGTTCTTGAATTAAAGGATTTAATGCTTAAATATCGCGGTTCATCTAATCAAAGATTAATTGACGTTAAAAAGAGCCTCAAAGCTAACGAAGTAATTTTATGGGAGGACTAATATAATATGGAATTCACACCATCTATAACTAATACAAAGGTTAATGTAAAAAAGCTTAGTGACAAGGCTGTCATTCCAAGCTACGGTTCAGAATTTGCAGCAGGTGCTGACCTTTACTCAGCAGAGGAAACAAGCATTGTTATTCCTGCAGGTGAAACAAGATTTATTCACACAGGTATTGCAATGGAGATTCCTACAGGTCTTGTAGGTCTTATTTATGCTCGTTCTGGTATGGCTTGCAAGAGAGGTCTTGCACCAGCAAACAAGGTTGGAGTTATTGATTCAGACTATCGTGGAGAAATAATTGTTGCTCTTCACAATCATACTAACGAAGATAAGACTGTAGAAACTGGCGAGCGTGTAGCTCAGATGGTTCTAACACCTTACATCGTTGCTAACTACAATGAAGTTGAGGATTTATCTGATACTGATCGTGGTGAGGGCGGTTTTGGTTCTACAGGTAGAAAGTAGTAATTACTAAGTTAAAGTCAATTTAACACTATAATAACAAGGTCTAGTTTTTATTTTCAATAAGACTAGGCCTTTTTTATTTGTCTAAATTTTAAGCTAAAAAATACAAAAAATTTTATATGTATGATATAATAAATAAAAGTATATGTTTGGGGGAATTAAATATGTTAGAAGATATCAAGATTTTATCGGATTTAAATTTATATTCTATAACTTTTCGTTTAGTTTTGGCTATGATTCTTTCTGGTTTACTGGGTATGGAACGTGAAAGAAAGCAAAGACCTGCAGGCTTTAGAACCTATGTAGTAGTTTGTCTTGGTGCTACCCTAACCTGCATCACAAACCTCTATATGTTTGGTCTTTATGAAAATGTTGACCCAGCTAGAATCCCTGCCCAAGTTGTAAGTGGTATAGGTTTCTTAGGTGCTGGTACTATTATTGTGACTAGAAATAGTAGAATAAAAGGCCTGACCACAGCAGCGGGCCTCTGGTGTTGTGCCACCATCGGTATCGCTATTGGGTCAGGCTTTTATTCCGGAGCAATAATCTGCTCAATTGCTGTATTAGTTATTATGCGTGTTCTCACCTTCGTTGATAGAAGCTTTATAAAATATAACAAGTACATCTATCTCTATGTGGAATGTGACCATAGCTTATTCATGCCTGCTCTCATTCGTTTCACCCACGAAAGGGATTACACCATCTACGATTTAGAACAATATCCTGCCATTAACAATCTACCAGGATACATGTTATTCTCTCTTAAAATTAAGGATCCTCAAAACAGATACAGAGTAATTAACGATATTAAAAACCTAGAAGGCTGTATCTTAATTGAAGAGATGGGACATTAAATATGTCTTAGATATAGTTTGCTGTAGCGCTATCAAGTACAAACTGCTGTGCTCTTGCTACTAACATACCGATGCAAACCTTATTCTTACCATACTTCTCAACCATTAAAGAACCTGTTGAGAAACCATTGTCTTCTGCAAATGTATCAAGTTCTCCCTTGTACTGATATTCAGTAAGTGTCATACCCTCAGCTTCAATAATTGCTTCAAGGATAAGTCTCTGTTCACATGACTTACGAACATATTCGTCAAATGTCATATTAAAATAATATTCACAATACTCATCATTAGACTTACTCATAAGTGTTGCATAGAAATTGATACTAGTATTAAGCTGATCATACTTTTCATCATATAATGACTGTGGAATATCTGATACTTCGCAAATATCAGTAAGTTCTGTTAATACAGCTTCTTCATAAGCTGACTGAACCTTCTCATCCACATCACTTGCAACTTCTGTCTTAATAGACTCTCTATATTCTTCTACAGTTGAGTAACCATAGTACTGACTAACATAAGCATCTGTAATCATAGGTACATTTGCTTGGTCAACCTCTTCAACTGTAATCTCAAATACTACCTTAGCACCTGCATATTCTGTATTAGAATAATCTTCTGGTAAAGTAACTATCTGAACCTTAGTTTCACCAGCTGTCATGCCATAAAGCATGTCTTCAAGGCCATCAATATCAATAGGGAAATCATCTACACCTAAGATAATTGTCTCACCTGAAGCACTTAATTCAGAAATTGTAACACCAGCGTAAGCACAAGTTACATTATACATAACCTGATCTGTTGCAATAGCTCCTCTGCTAACTTCTGAATATGTTGTATTCTCTTCCTGATCTTCAAGAATAGCCTCTTCTACTAATTCGTTCTCGATAGATGTTCTATCAACCTCTACGTTAATATTCTTGTAATCTCCCAATGTTACATAGTCACTAGCCTTATAGCCCAAATCAACATCAATCTTTGTATTACATGCTGTAAATGTTGTTAAGATTGTAGTTGCAATTAAAGTGCTAGCTAGAGCCTTTTTAAATATATTCTTTCTCATATAACCCTAAATCCTTTTCCTCTTTTTTTAGGATGCAAACAAGCATATATCTAGCTTTCAGCTTTCGTTTGCATCGGTTATAAATATACCACAATTTACAATTTATTCATAGATTTAAGGCCTAAATTTTATATTTTTCACAAAATTGTCATAGACTTATAAATACAAAATTATTTTGTATTTATCTCCTTTACCATATCTAAGAAATTAGCCACAGGCACAGCCTTTGAATAGTGGAAACCTTGTATATAATCCACTCCTAAATCCGTCATCTTTCTAACCATATCCTCTGACTCAACGCCTTCTGCTGTAAGCTCATATCCAAGTTCCTTAAAGGCCTTTATCATAATAGCTACAATTAAATTACCTGAGTCACAATAAGCTCTAACCAAGGACTTATCAAGCTTAATATTTATAAAGTTAATCTCATTAAGTCTCATAAGATTAGAATAACCAACTCCGTAATCATCAAGTACAAAATTAAAGTCGAATCTGTGAACCTTGCTAATTTCATTTTTAAACCTTAGAAAATCCTCCACAAACTCCTCTACAATTTCGATATGAATAAAGTTTCTATCCACCCCGTATTTATTAGTTACCTCACATAAACTGCTTGATAAATCTTCTCTTAAAAATTCCGAAGGAGATATATTAAAGTTTAACCATTCTATGCCTGAGGCCTTTAAATCATTTTCCTTAATGTACTTACAAGCCTTACTAAATACTATATAGCCTATCTTATTCATAAGCCCATACCTCTCCGCTACACTTATGAATTCTCCTGGCATAAGAAGACTTCCATTATCCCTTTTAATTCTTGTTAAAAGTTCACCGCCTACAACCTTTTTATTCTTAGTTTCAACTATTGGCTGAATATAAATTTCCACATCATTATTATCAATAGCCCATTCAATTTCAGACTTAATTTCTAGCTCTCTCTTGCTCTTATTATAATCATCAACACTAATAAGAATCCTATCAAAAGCGGCCATATTATAACGACTATCATAAACATCCTTAATAAGCTCTACCTTAGTAGAAACCGGAAGCCCAGCCAATTCTTCATCAAGCTCAATAATAGCAAGATCTGTTCTAATCTTAATGTCATGCATCCTTTTATAATCTTCTAGATATCTTGTTACTTCTTTTTGAACCTGACCAAAGTCCTTCTGCTCCTTATAACAGACAATAAAGCCTCCCCTTCTTATATAGAAAATGTTTCTAGTCTTACCGTATATCTTTAGCGCATTTGCTACAGCTCTAAGAAGTTCATCTACTAAATTATCCTCTGTAAAACTATGAAACTCCCTGTAATTTCTAAGATAAAAGCCCTTAATACTTGTCCTATTAATAGCCCTATCATCAAATAAAAGAGCATTAAGCGCTGAATAATTAAAAGACGAGGTCCTCCTATCAATGTATAATTCTGGATTTTCAAAACATAGATAAATCATCAAAATAACCAGTACACAGGTCGTATCCATAAGCAAATAATTAGGTATTAAAATTCTTACAATTCCACCTATAAATAAAGCCATATTAAATAGAATTGTGTAGGCAAAATATTTCTTTCTATAAAATTTCTTTCTATTAAAAATTGCTACAACAATAGATAAAATTACATAAAAGAAAAGACATATATAAATCGCATAATAATATCTACTCTTATTAAAGCCATTTTCATCAATATAAAAGATATATTTATTAACTACACTTGAAATAGCAAAAGCCTCTAAAATGATTAATGGAATAGTTGCTAAAATGACTCTCTCTTTTTTTAATCTAATAGCCCTATTAGATAAAACATAGCTATAGATAAAAAAGACATAGGATCTAAGTAAGAATAAAATATAGAATAAAAGACTAATAAATACTAATAACTCATAAGAAAAATGTTCAAAATGGTCGCAAAAATAAGACGATACAATATCAATTAGTATCGTAAAGAATTCAACATATAATACCGCAAAAAATACCTTTTGAACCCTAACAGATATATGTTGCGAAGTAAAAAAGTGTAGCAAAATAACCGCCAAGATCATAAAACTAGGTATAGCATACTCAAAATGCCACATAAGCTCTCTCCCCTTAAATTAGAATCCCTCGCATAAAAAATAATCGTCCCTTATTATTTCCATATGTTTATTATAGCTTAATTTTCTACACTTTACAATAAGTCTATATTTATGTTTATAAAAATACATATGTAAAAATCTAGTATTTCTATGGCTTGGCATTAAAAAACACCTTATAGATAAATCTATAAGGTGTTAAAATTCGTTATTAACTTTATCTTAATACTAATTAAGCTAACTTAGACTTTGCAACTTCAACAAGCTTTGCAAAACCTTCAGCATCGTTAACAGCCATTTCAGCTAAAACCTTTCTATTAAGGTCGATGTTAGCTGACTTTAAACCGAACATGAACTTGCTGTATGAAAGACCATTAAGTCTTGCAGCAGCGTTAATTCTTGCGATCCATAACTGTCTGAACTGTCTCTTCTTCTGCTTTCTACCCTTGTAGCTTTCTGTGAGGGCTCTCATTACAGACTGCTTTGCAACTCTGTACTGCTTAGATCTAGCTCCTCTATAACCCTTAGCGAGCTTTAATACTTTATTATGCTTCTTCTTTGCGTTTAATCCGCCTTTAATTCTTGCCATTTTAATAATTCCTCCTATAAAAAACTTGAAATGTTAAGACTCAAATTTAATCATCAGATTAAAGATAAGGCATAATCTTCTTCATTGTCTTAACGTTAGTTGCGTCAGTCATAGCTGCGTGTCTAAGATTTCTCTTTCTCTTAGTAGTCTTCTTAGTAAGGATATGGCTCTTGTAAGCCTTCATTCTCTTTAACTTACCTGTTCCAGTTACTTTAAAACGCTTAGCAGCTGCTCTTTTTGTCTTTACCTTTGGCATAATAGTTCCTCCTAAATCCTTCTTAATTTTTTAACGTTTTTCCGTTAAAAACATAGTCATACTCCTACCTTCCATCTTAGGAGCTTTATCGATTACGGCGATGTCTGAGAGTCTCTCAGCAAATTCTTCAAGAATATGCTTACTTGAATCAATATGTGCCATCTCTCTACCTCTAAATCTTAAAGAGACCTTAACCTTGTTGCCTTTCTCGATAAACTTTCTAGCTGAGTTACACTTAGTATTAAGATCGTTAGTATCGATGTTAGGTGATAATCTAACTTCCTTAACTTCAACAGTTTTCTGTTTCTTCTTAGCTTCTTTCTCTTTTCTGATTAACTCGTACTTGTACTTGCCATAATCTACAAGTCTGCAGACTGGTGGATTGGCTGACGGAGCTACCTTAACAAGATCAACTCCTGCTTCTCTTGCAAGTCCCTGAGCTTCCTTTGATGACATAACTCCTAATTGTTGTCCTTCTTGTCCGATGACTCTTACTTCCTTGTCACGGATCTGTTCATTAATCATTAATTCGCTAATGGTCGTGTACCTCCATATTCGTCTATATGTTATGCAAAATCTCGTTTCCACAAAAAAAGTGGATAATCAATATTGATTATCCACACTTAATTCAAACAAAACCTTACGGTAAATGATTTAAATATTAACCCGAGTCACTTAATCGTGCTGAGGTGAGAGTGGATACTCTTCTTTGTTTTGCAACTATTAAATAATAACATCATCAATATCTATTGTCAACATATTTCTTGATGAAATTAATAATCATATTTCTTGTTTTCTAGCCTGCCCACAAAGTCTTCTTTTTCAAGAGGTCTGTCAAAATAATAGCCCTGTGCATACTTACAGCCAACCTTCTTTAAGAAGTCTGCCTGCTTCTTTGTTTCTACACCTTCGGCTACAACACATTTTCCTAACTTGTTAAGCATATCAATAAGGCTAGTAACAATTATATCATCTTTCTGACTTCCATTATCTACATTATCAATAAATACCTTGTCAAACTTAATGTAGTTAAAGCTTAAGTCGCGAAGATAATTAAGGGATGAAATGCCATCACCAAAGTCATCAATTGCAGTCTTTATATTTCTATCCTGCATAGCCTTCATAAATCCCTTTAAAGTAAGGAAATCGTCTGTGCAAGATTTTTCTGTAATTTCGATTTCAATATACTTTGGATCAACACCATACTCAGTAATTATCTTACTAATTCTCTCTGCAAGATTGTCATTATAAATGTGCATCTTTGAGAAATTAATAGATACAGGAACTGGCTCAATGCCCTTATCAATCCAAGTTCTAATATCTTTACAAACATGCTTAAGCATGTAGAAATCTAAGTCTTTAATAGAGCCCTCTTTTTCAAGTACAGGAATAAACTCATTTGGCTGAATAATTCTTTCCTTTGCCGCCCATCTAACTAAGGCCTCAGCACCACCTAGAGTGCCATCTTCAAGATTTACCTTAGGCTGATAGTAAACAGCAAACTTCTCCTCAGATACAGCGTCATGGAACTTATAGCTAATTTCCTTCTCTCTTAAATTATCATCAATCATGTAATCTCTAAACCATACACAGTCGTAGGTCTTTGAGTTTCTTGCATACTTGCAAGCAATAGCTGAGTAATTAATTAGATTAGAAATATTATCCTTATGTACTGCAAAATATAAACCAGCATTACACTCTACCGTAAATTCCTTAGGACCACGATTGGTATTAGCTCTTATATTCATGCTAGTAATAAAGTCTACGAAATTATCAACTCTTTCCTTTTTAACAAAGGCTACAAAGCTATCTCCGCCTAGTCTTGCAAAGATTTCTTCATTCTGAATGTAGGCATTAACTGCAATACTAAACTTCTTTAATATCTCATCACCTAGCTTTGTTCTATCTACATGATTGAAATAAGAGAAATTCTTAATGTTAAAATATACCGATGCATAATCTGCAATGTCATGCTTAAGGAATAATAAGCCACCATTTCTAGATAAGCCATTAGAATTTAGACATCCTGTTAAGCTATCTGTAAATGCATTCATAGCATCATGTTCAGCAATTCTTACATAGCGACTTACGTAAGCTATAATGCCGATTATGAATTCAAGTATCTTGTCATCTTCCACATCATATTCATAATCTGGAACCGAATAAACCTGATAAGTTAATCTACCACCATCCGCTGTTAGATACTGGAATTCCTTGTATTCCTCGCTATGTGCACCTGAATCATATAAAATGTATCTCTCATTCTTACCATTTGGAACCCTTACAGATACAGGAATATTAACATCTGCTGTTAACATGCCTATTTTTAGATCCTCTGCAATGCCTTGTACTGCCAGAGATACTACATTCTGAATATCTGAAGTATCAGCAAAGTTAGCAGTTAAGCTCTCATAAAATTTTTCAAATTTCTTGCTATAAAGTTCATTATCCATATTGTCATCTTCCTTTTAGAAAATTATAGTCACGCTCTAACTTCTAATATTATACCATATGAATAGTTTTATTTACAATAAAAAGCTGCTTTTCCTCTATCAAATAGCTCTTCATATAACTGTATAAATAAAGAAAAGCCTAAGAGGATTGACTTCTTAGGCTTTTAATGTTTAATTTTCAAATACTAGCTGTGTAGCTTGCACATTACTGATTTTTTGTTCAGTAATATAGCCGCATGCTTTAAGACCTGTTTCTATTATATCGTTCCACTTTTTAGCGGATAAACTTATAACTGTAGCGTCATTCAGTTCAATTGTGCATGCATTCTCATAGCTGCATGATCCACATGATACTTTATACATGTTACCTCTATTAATGGCACCTATCTCTTCAAGGACATTTACCATTCTATAAACAGTAGCACTTCCTATCTTTGGATCACGTTTTGATGCTTTGTAGTAAATTTCTTTACAGCAAGTGCAATTCTCTTCAAGAATTACATCTAAAAGCATTTTTCGCTGCTTGGTGATCCTGCATCCACGTTCTTTAAGTAAACTTAAAACCATGTCTTTTTGCATCTGAGTTCTTGTAAAACCCATTTCTAATTCTTTCTTTTTTGCAAGATTGTCAAGCATAATTTCACCTCTTTACCGCCTAATGAACAAGCGTCTCTATTAGTGGCAACCGCCATTGCAGTGCTTACAATCAACACCACACTGAACAGACTTGCCGGCCTTTTTATCTTTTACAAGGCTTCTAACAGCCAAGAAAACTATTAACAATACAACTAAACCTGTAATAATACTTCCTAACATTTTTCTTCCTCCTTGTTAAGATAAATATACTATAAGTTACATTTTCTATTAATTAGATATTAGCAACCTTCTTATCCACCTTAAGAGTTGTTGCCTCCTTATATGGTCTAAAGATAAGATATAAAACAAATGCTAATACAACAATAGCGATAATTAAACCTAATACGTTAACTGAACCTGAGATAAGTAAACCGAACTGGTAAATAAGGTAAGCAACGATATAAGCTGTTACACACTGATAACCAATTGCAATCCATGTCCACTTTCCACTGTTCATTTCTCTCTTAATTGCACCGATTGCAGCGAAGCAAGGAGCGCAAAGTAAGTTAAATGCAAGGAATGAGTAACCTGCAAGTGGTGCAAGACCTTCAAAGTCAAGGACACCAAATACACCAACAACTTCTTCCTTAGCTACAAGACCCATAACTGTTGCAACTGTTGCTGTAGCATTAGCAAATCCAAGAGGAGCAAAGATCCACTTAAGACCGTTACCAATTGCACCAAGAACTGAATCTTCAAGTTCAATATCTGCATTCCATCCGAATGCACCGTCTGTCCAACCAAATGTTGAACCTAACCAAATAAGAATTGATGAAAGTAAGATAATTGTTCCAGCCTTCTTAATGAATGACCAGCCTCTTTCCCACATACTTCTTAAAATAGAACCTACTGTTGGTAAGTGGTATGAAGGAAGTTCCATTACGAATGGAGCTGGATCGCCAGCAAAAATCTTTGTCTTCTTAAGGATAATACCTGAAAGAATAATTACTGCAATTCCTAAGAAATATGCTGATGGAGCAACCCACCAAGCGTTATTAAATAATGCTGCTGAAATAAGAGCAATAATAGGAAGCTTAGCGCCACAAGGAATGAATGTTGTTGTCATAATTGTCATACGACGATCTCTTTCATTCTCAATTGTTCTTGAAGCCATAACACCAGGAACACCACAACCTGTACCAATAAGGATAGGAATAAATGACTTACCTGATAAACCAAACTTTCTAAAGATTCTATCCATGATGAAAGCAATTCTTGCCATGTAACCACATCCCTCAAGGAATGCAAGGAAGATAAATAATACTAACATCTGTGGAACGAAACCAAGTACTGCACCTACACCAGCTACAATACCATCAAGGATTAAACCTGTTAAAAATTCATTACAGTTAATAGCTTCAAGTAAGTTTCCAACTAATACTGGAACACCTGGAACCCATGTACCGTAATCTGCATTATCTGGAAGTTCTGCATCCTCACCAGTTGCTTCATCAACAACTTCTGAAATTGAATACTTACCGTCTTCCTTTTCATCAAGCTCAGCACCATAAGAGCCATAGCTTTCATCAAATGTACCGTAATCCTGATCTTCAATAGCTGCAAGAATTTCGTCTGCACCAGTAATACCAGCCTCAGCAGCATCTTCAACATTAGCTACTACTTCGTCTGTCCATACATTTTCTACATAGTAATCTGTCATAGCTTCGTCATAAGCAGCTCTACCATTACCAAAAAGGTAGAAACCATCACCAAATAAACCATCGTTTGTCCAATCAGTTACATATGTACCAACTGTAGTTACTGAAATGTAGTAAACAATAAACATAATAACTGCAAAGATTGGAAGAGCAAGAATTCTGTTTGTAACGATTCTATCGATCTTATCTGAAGTTGTTAACTTCCTAGCAGAATTCTTTGTTACACAACCATCAATAATAGATGAGATATAAGTATATCTTTCATTAGTAATGATTGATTCTGTATCATCGTCAAACTCTTTTTCAAGAGTTGCAATTTCATCTGAAGCATCAACAGCTGTTGCTGTTAACTGAGCAATCTTATCATCTCTTTCAATGAACTTGATTGCAAAGAATCTCTTCTGAGCTTCTTCAACATCTGAACCTAACTTAGCCTTAACACTTTCAATAGCA
This sequence comes from Lachnospira sp., assembly GCF_016290755.1. Taxonomy (NCBI): domain Bacteria; kingdom Bacillati; phylum Bacillota; class Clostridia; order Lachnospirales; family Lachnospiraceae; genus Lachnospira; species Lachnospira sp. Next base: position 3,194 of record NZ_JAEEVD010000023.1, on the reverse strand, counting down.
GCCTCAACTGTAGGATTGAACTTGTGAGCAAGTTCGTTAGCCTTCTTTGAGTTAGCTGCCTTAATAGCTGCATCTACAACTTCCTTAATACCTGTTCCCTTAAGAGCTGAGATTTCAACTACTGGAGCACCAATAGCTTCGCTAAGCTTCTTTATATTAATCTTATCACCAACCTTATTGACGATATCCATCATGTTAACTGCAACAACTACTGGAATACCAAGTTCAATAATCTGTGTTGAAAGATAAAGATTTCTTTCAATATTAGTACCATCAACAATATTAATTACTGCATCTGGTCTTTCATTTACTAAATAATTTCTTGCTACTACTTCTTCAATTGTATATGGAGAAAGTGAGTAAACACCTGGAAGATCGATAATACCGACGCTCTTATCGCCCTTATACTTACCTTCCTTTTTTTCTACTGTAACGCCAGGCCAGTTACCTACGTACTGATTTGATCCTGTTAATGCGTTAAAAAGAGTTGTCTTACCGCAGTTTGGATTACCTGCAAGTGCAATCTTAATTGACATTTCCTACCTCTTTCTGATTAGGCAAATGTTACTCTACCTAGTCTTCATCATTAAACTTTTTTCTTAAACTTCTTTTTAAACTCTAATAAAAACTCTAATTACTCTACATCTATTAAAGCAGCATCTGCCTTACGTAATGAAAGCTCATAACCACGAACTGTAACCTCAATTGGATCACCTAAAGGTGCAACCTTTCTTACGAAAACTTCGACGCCCTTTGTGATACCCATGTCCATGATTCTTCTCTTAACTGGGCCTTCACCGTTAAGCTTTGTAACTTTAACTGTCTGACCTGTCTTTACTTCTTTTAAAGTCATTTCCCTGTCTCCTTTAAAATTTAGCTCTAAAACATCAAATAACACATGATTTAGTGCATATTCTGTTAAACCTTCTAGAAAGTATATATATAAATTATCTTAAATGATAAATTATATCATGATTTTATTGGCCATATCCTTGCCAATAGCAACTCTTGACCCCTTTACGTTAACAATAACATTACCTGACATCTTAGATACCACTTCCACATCAGCTCCTACAACAAAACCTAGCTTCTCAAGAAACTGTCTTGTTTCTTCAAGGCCTCCTACTCTAACGATTGTTCCATTGTTTCCTTCTTCTAACATTGATAATGGCATACTCATATTACCTCCATGTCATTCTTATTGATAATTATTTTCATAACCGTAGTTAGTATAATCGAACAAGAATTAGTTGTCAACGATAATTATTAGCTTTTTCTAAATTTCGTAAACAAAATCAAACTCAGAAATTTACTTTTTAAACAAATATTAAATTTATTTGCTAAAAAACCCGTGCCTATTTTGAAAATATAAAGGAAATTATTTTCATGTCTTAAAAAAGGCACGGGTAAAACATTTCTATTTAGTTTGGTTTGAGTTTAGTTATAAGTATTAACAGATTATTATGCTGCTAATGTTTCACCTAACTTCTTAGCATTTGCTAAAGCATCGTCATCTGGTGCCTCATTACAAATAACAGAAGCACCTGCAAGATTAGCGCCTGCTGTCTTTGCTCTATTTTCCCATTCTTCCATCCATTCGCCTGAACCCCAGCCGTATGAACCAAAGAGGGCAATCTTCTTTCCTGAAAGTGAAGATTCAATTTCTGTAAATACAGGATCTACCTCTGTTTCTTCAAGCTGCTCAGCACCCATTGCTGGACAACCAAATGCAATTGCATCATATGAATCGATATTAGATGAATTAATATCACCAAATCCTAATACTGATACTTCTGCACCTGCAGACTTAGCTCCGTCTGCTACTGCGTTTGCTAAAGCTTCTGTGTTACCTGTCTGGCTCCAGAATACTACTGCTACTTTACTCATTATTTTCCTCCATTCTCCCGCCATGCGGTTATTAAGTAGTGTTACCCATGTTAACCCGTACATAGGTTATATAAAAAACAATTACTTGTTTTTTAACAATTTTGAAAATGTAAAACTTACGCGCTTACTGTAAGCTGACATAAGCTTCTTCCCTGTAGGAAGACTTTTTTATAGACCTCGATACATTTTCTATACTGTTCAAACTTCATCTTAGAGCTTTCCTCATCACCATATACCTTCCAAAAGCCACAGCACTTGCAATTCTGTCCCTTTTGTTCAATAAATCCTTTTACATCCACTGCAGGATATCCAAGGAATAATCCAATCTCATGAGGAAAACACTCAGATTCATTGACTCTTCTAGTAAGAAAAATTATTGCCTTCTCACAAATCTCAATCATGCTACATTCTCTAGAGCTTGTCTTTTTAATGTAATCCCCGTAGCCTTCTTTTTTTAAAAGGCTTACTGCAAGCGGATTGGTTAAGTCTTTGGCAAGTCTTACCGGTCTATAGACATATAAAAGAGCTCTAGTCATGGACTTTCTAAGAATTCTTACATATACGCCCTTAACGTTTAATAATTCATTAATTCTGGCAAGTTCTTTATGCATATTTGTAAGATCATCGAACTTATAGTTGAAAAGATTTGCGGTTTTCAAACCTGCTAAAGTTGGGGCACATTCTCTAATTAAATCCATCTCGATTTTGTTATCCACCCATCTCCTAAGTTCTAAGATATCTTCCATGACTGTTACTCCCTTAAATACATACGTAGTAGTTTTTAAAGACCCTCTCCAAGGTCATGTCATTTATGCTTCAATAGCTGCAAAATATTCATCAAGCACGTTATTTAATGAAGAAGCACTACTAGAATGTGTTCTAATAACTTCAATATCATTTTTCTTTGCTTCACTAACAGCTGATAGCACCATCTTATGAGAAACTGTATTTGTAAAAAGAATCATGAGATCAGGACTACCAAGACGGTCCCTAAATCCGCTCTTTTCCTTAACGAAAACCTTGGCCTTACAACCATGCTTCTTACAAATCTTCTCGTACTGGCACACCATACACTCATTACCACCAATAATTACAACGCTCATGATTACCTCCTCAATCTAGCGCCCATTAATCTAACTTAAGTCAAGTTAAATAGTGTTCTATTATCATATCCCCTTATAGCTATAAGTTTAAAACATCTCACTTACGTTAGACTAATCTAACCAATGTGTTTAAAATAACGGGTTACTTAATAACCCGAATAAAAAATCCTTTTCAGTTAGCCATCACTAACTTAATTATAAGTT
>NZ_JAEEVD010000106.1:0-2015 GCF_016290755.1 Lachnospira sp. | reverse complement strand
AGATAGCAGCAATTATGGTGAATATTCTAGATCAGGAAAATAATGAGGTTATTAAGAAGACACCATTAAAGGTAGAGAAGGAAATAGCTTGTAAGGCATATAGAGATGCTACTACTGTTGGAATTCCAATCGTAAACACCATAACTAAAATTCATTTCAAGACTTCGACCCCGGAAGACTTTATTGGCAAATTCTCGGAACCTGCCATAGTTTTATTTGACTCATTTGATGGGCGTTGTCATGATACAACAAAAGGCATTGAAGCGTATCATTATTTGGAGTATGGAGAAGTCTGGTTTGATGGTAAGTCAGTTTCAACATCGGCTAGAAATCTTAAAGTGGAGCCTATTCAAAGTCAGGAAGCGGAAATCTCAGAGGATAGTTATGAGATTATCGCTGCTAAATATGAAGATCATGTAAAGCTGGAAGTAAACAGCTCTAAAGGAAAATATGATATTATCCTTGCTTTACCAGATCGTTCTAAAGCAGCATATGTTTGTCTCACTGGTGAGAATTGTCGTATTTACGATATCGTGGTTGATATTACTAATGAACTAATTAGAGAATCTGATATTCCTAAGATTGTGGATGGCGACACATTTATTAATCGAATGGAATCTGATGTTGCCAATGTTCAGATTGATCAGTATCGTTCAGCTTCAACAGAGGGGATTCCACTGGAGGATAAAATTAGACTGGATTTCCGTACTATGAGTTTGCCTTCAGCAGGTCTGGTTTGGCATTGTCCTTATATCGTTTTATATTATGCTGATGATCAAAAAATATTCGGAAAGAATTATCGTGAATATGCCTTGATAAAAATAAATGGCGAGGTGTCGGCTGATGAAAAAATTGCAGAGAACAATTTTTCAATGAAGAAAAAGGATACCTTCCCAGGTTGGGATATATGGAAGCAGAAACATAAAGAAGGACTGGAGTGTTCTGTCTCCTTTGTGAGAAAAGGAAATGCAATCGATTTTAAAACAGAAAACCTTGGAATAGAAATTGAAAATAAAACCTTAATACTTGATGGTACAAAAGAAATTTATGTTTCTATAAGTGGAGAGCAGGTTGCGTTAACAGATATACGAATTAGTAAAAAAATTTAATAATATTTATGGAAATGGATAAATATTTTAAAAAGTATGGTATATTGTACATATAATTCTTTTTGAGGAGAAAGTATGGCTGATTCATTCAGAGACGATAATGTTCCGCAGGAACTAATAGGATTGTCAGGGGTAGAGGGAATCTCTATTTCAGATGGATTGCGCTATTGTGGTAGTGTAAGAGAGTTTGATAAATATCTTAAATCCTTCTATTTAGATATAGATGAAAAAGTCTCTGAATTAGAAAAATCTTTTAAAGAAGGGGATATTTCTTTTTTTACCGTCAAGGTCCATGCTTTAAAAACAGCATCAAGAATTATCGGTGCCACCGAAATGTGCGAGTTGGCATATTCTCTTGAGATGGCTGGTAAGAGTAATAATCTTTCAATAATAGATGAGAATCTGGGACATTTATTGGAGCTTTATAGAAGCTACAAGGAAAGATTACATCCTTATATGCAGGAGAAGAAAAAACGACTGGAAAATAAAAAGCCTATATCTGAGGAAGAATTGGACGAGGCGTTTGACGCACTTAAGGAAGTGGTGCCTACACTGGATGTTGATGGGGTTGAAATGATTTTGGAGGAATTAAGCTTATATCATCTTCCTTTGGATAAGCAGGAGGTAGTTGATAAAGTGGAGTCCATGCTACGAAAGTGTGATTGGGATGGACTTGAAGAGTTGCTTGGAATACAAGCGATTAAGTGATTTAATGGGGGCGAATAGTATTGGGACATAAGGTATTAATATTGGGGGAGAAAGAATCTTTTGTAATAAAGATTCTTATGAAGAAACTTGACGATTCAGGTATAGAATCTATTTTTTCAATTTATGATTTAGATAAAATACAAGAAATGTGGGCTGAGGTTTCTGTCATTACTTTTAGTGAGGAAGAAGCTGTATCAG
>NZ_JAEEVD010000022.1:0-39817 GCF_016290755.1 Lachnospira sp. | reverse complement strand
AAATCTCCGACTTTCCTATTAGCCAAGATTGTGTTGGCTCTTGTATGAGGGATAATTGACACGCTAAAGCTTGTATCATCAAGACCTGCCACAGTAAGGCTTATTCCATCAATTGTTATAGAGCCCTTCATTACAATACAATTTATAATCTCACTGCTAGCAGTTATCTTGTACCAATAGGCATTGTCATCTTGTCGTATTTTTTCAATTTTCCCCACGCCATCAATATGGCCTGAAACTATGTGACCTCCAAATCTGCCCCCTGCAAGCATGGCTCTCTCTAAGTTAACTGCATCGCCAATCTTTAACTTAGAAAGGCTTGAACGCTCCATGCTTTCATGCATTACATCTGCCATAAAGCCTGCGGCTGTAAGGCTTGTAACTGTAAGACAAACTCCATTAACCGCAATGGAATCTCCTAGCTTAGTCCCTTCCATAACCTCTTTAGCTTTTATTGTAAGAACTACGGATTTAGCTCCTCTTTTTATAGAAGCAACATGTCCGATTTCTTCAATAATTCCTGTAAACATTTAATTTCACTTCCTTCCAAAAAATCCGCTTATTTACTCTAAAATTGTCTACATATACTAGTAATTTTTATTCATTTTCGTCAGAATATTTTAAGTTACCCTCTAATAAGATGTCCTCTCCGATTCTTTCAAGCTCTAAATTATCCACAATAAAGGCATCTTTAGGGAATTCTACTCCCTGTCCTTCCACTGCTGTTTTAGCCTCAATACCTCCAAAAATTTTAGGAGCTATGTAGACCTGAATTTGGTCTACAATTTTTTCCTTAAGAGCTGAGAAATTAATTGTGCCACCGCCCTCAACTATTAAACTATCAATACCATTAGCTCCTAGATAATCAACTAAGGCTTTTAGATTGATAGCCTTATGTCCGTTTTTTTCAACTTTAATAACTGAGCTATCATTAATTATCTTTACCCCAAATTTCTTATATCTATCACATATCTTCTCTTCCTTAATAGCTGTAAATATCCAAGTCTCCTGCTCCTTTGCTGTCTGCACCACATTTGCCTCTATAGGAGTATTAAGATTTGTATCGCAAATGATTCTAATAGGATTTGATACTTCCTTTAATGTCTTATTTCTACAATTAAGCATTGGATTATCTTTTAGAACCGTAGCCACTCCCACAAGGATTGCCTTATTTTTATGTCTATCAAGGTGCACCCTTTCTCTCGCTTTTTCTGAAGTTATCCATTTGGATTCCCCTGAAAATGTAGCAATCTTTCCGTCTAGGGTTTGAGCTACCTTTAAAGTTACTAAAGGCTTCTTCTTTGTTATGTAATGAAAGAAGATTTTATTAAGGGCTAGACATTCTTTATTAGCCACAGGACCTTCTACTTTAATGCCAGCATTTTTTAAAATCTCAACGCCACGACCTGCAACCAAGGGATTCGGATCCATAGAACCTATAACCACTCTTTCAAAGCCCGCCTCTATTATTGCCTCAGTACAAGGAGGCTGCTTTCCTGTGTGGCAACAAGGCTCTAGAGTTACATAAATGCATGCTCCCTTCATAAGCTCTGCATTGCCCTCTTCGATGCAGTTTTTAATAGCTTCTCGTTCTGCGTGAAGCTGCCCATATTTTTTATGATATCCTCTACCTATGATTTGTCCGTTTTTTACAATAACTGCTCCAACTAAAGGATTTGGATTAGTAAAGCCTATTCCCTTCTTTGCCAGCTCTATTGCTTCTTTCATATACATTTCATCTATATTTTCTTTCATTAATCCTGCCTCCCTTAAACTCAATCAAGACTCGCTCGCGAGTCTTGTGCGCCGGATTCGGGTCTGCTGAAGCAGACAAATTCCTGTCCGAATCCGTGCGCATCCTCGCGGAGCGTTTAACTCAGTCGGAGCTTGTACTCCGACTGAGTTAAAAAAGCTTCGAAGAATAATCTTCGAAGCTCCAAGTACTATCACTAAAACTTTTACATGCATATTAAATGCTAAATTGTAATTAAAAAAACGCTCTGGAAAATTCCAGAGCGCCTAATAATCTAATCACATAATTATCATCTTCTACCATCCAGACTTTACTGTCGGCCTTGGAATCTCACCAAGTCATGCAATTGCTTGCTCGCGGGCTTTACCGCCGGTGTGGACTTTCACCACGCCCCGAAGAACTATTCAATTGACTACACTATATACCCATATATAATGTCTGTCAATATCCTAGAATGTATTCTTTTGATAAAATGTATCATTTACATATTCTTTAATTCTTTTTTAGAATATCTTTTACCATTAAGTACTATATAACCTGTTGTTGGTTTTTCATGCACCACATAACGATTAGGCATTGAGTACTCTGGTCTATGTGTGTGATCATATCTTGTTTCGCAAGTATAATCAAAAGACTTGTCTATCTTTTGTCCATTGCTAGAGAAATTGTTGAAATTCTGGCTTGCACTATTATTCATAGAAGCCGAATTCCACTGAGTAAAATTAGTCTTATTTACCTTAGTCTGTTGTCTTCTTGCCTGCTGACTAACTCTAGCATTCTGGCTATTATTCTTATTTTTCTTTTTACTTTGACCTATAATAGCTGAACAAACTACTACAAATACAAGCCATACTAGAGTAAATATCTCTGACATTTTACTTTATCTCCTTAACAGACTCTACTAAACCAGCTAAATTCTGGATTTCAGATGGTACAATAATCTTTGTAGCCTGACCATCAGCTACCTTCTCAAGAGTTTCTAGGCTCTTAAGTCTAAGAACTGTCATATCAGCTCCAGCCTGCTTTAATTTTTCAATACCATATGCGTTAGCGTCCTGGATTGCTCTGATAGCCTCAGCCTTACCTTCAGCTTCCTTAATTTCCTTTTCCTTCTGAGCTTCAGCAGCAAGGATAGTTGCCTGCTTTTCAGCCTCAGCATTAAGGACTGCTGATTCCTTACGACCCTGAGCCTCTAAGATCATAGACTGCTTCTCACCTTCTGCAGTAAGAATTGCAGCTCTCTTCTCTCTTTCAGCCTTCATCTGCTTTTCCATTGATTCACGGATAGCAGCTGGTGGGTTAATATTCTTTAATTCTACTCTATTGATCTTGATACCCCATGGATCTGTGGCAGCGTCAATAGTTTCAAGCATCTTTGAATTAATCTGATCTCTAGATGTAAGTGTTTCATCAAGAGTCATATCACCAATGATGTTACGTAGTGTTGTTGCTGTTAAATTTTCAATAGCAACGATTGGGTTCTCAACTCCGTATGTATATAACTGTGGATTGAAAATCTTGAAATATACAATTGAGTCGATCTGCATTGTTACATTATCCTTTGTGATTACTGGCTGTGGTGCAAAATCTGCAACTTGCTCTTTAATTAGAACTTTTCTTGAAATTCTATCAATAATAGGAATCAAGATGTGAATACCTGCACTCCATGTAGATTTATACCTACCTAATCTTTCAATTACATAAGCATTTGCCTGTGGAACAATTCTAATTGAGCACAACAAAATGACAACTAAAACTGCTAAAACAATTAAAAAAACTGGCATAATTTTTACCTCCATTATTATCAGCCTTTATTTTTTGTGTACTGATTTGTTAAATTTATAATAACATCATTTACAAAAAAATAAAACATATATATTTACATTTTAATAACTTAAACGTGGTATTTTTGACACATTAGTGGATTTTACACATTTTCATTCTAATCTCTGCAATTAAAAAGCTTGGTATAAAAATCTCTCATATACTTAGGTGTGAACACTATATGGTACTTACACATCCATTTAGTGTGTGCTAAAGAAAAAACAACCAAGTCTTATTAGACAAGGTTGTTTCTTCCATTTATACAAACACACTTTACAAATATGAGAATCTAGCTAATTTCCTCTAAGTGTACTTATAAGTTTTTTTATTTTTCTCTAGCACCAACATAATAAGGAACGGCAATAAATAAAATACCACCTACCATATTACCAAGTGTTACCCATAAGAGGTTATGGAAATAACCTGCTGTTGTAACTGCTACACCACATGGGTTTAAAAGAGCTTCTGTAAGGAGAGTCATGTTAGCAATACTATGCTCAAAACCTGATGTAATAAAGGCAAATAAGCACCAGAATACCATGATTAACTTAGCAGAATCAGACTTAGCTCTAAAACCTGACCAAACAGCAAGGCAAACTAACATGTTACAAAGAATAGCTCTTGTAAAAAGTTCAGGAGCTGTTGCTGACATTTTACCAAGTGCGCCATTAGCCATAAATGTACCTACAGCACCCTTAGCAAGTCCTGTGTAGTTGTAAATTAATGCAAGTACAACTGCACCAGCCCAGTTACCAAGGTAACAAACGATCCATACCTTAATAGCATCAAAAATTGATGTCTTCTTCTTTAAAACACCTGCTGTCATTACAAGGTTATTACCTGTAAAAAGTTCTGCACCACAGATTACAACAAGTGAAAGTGCGATACCAAATGAAGCACCCATAACTGTCTTAGTTGCAGGAGCTCCACCTAGCTGACCACCAATAGTAAAAATAAGTAAAATACCAAAACCGATAAAAGCACCGGCAAGCATTGATAATAAGAAATATCCAATAGGATTCTTTTTAAGTAAGCTTGCTTTACTTGCTGCACCATTAGCAGCCATTTCAAATTCATCTTTAAACATAAATTTACTCCTTTAATCTTTGCTTTTTTAAGGCCTAATTAGCTTTTTAGCATACCCCAAGCCTTTAAAAAATTAATGTTTATTATCGAAATGAATGCCTTCCCAATACACGTTATTATTCATAATAGTCTCTGGCATTAATTCTACATCTTTAAGTGCGAATTCTTTGAACTTTTCAAAGCCTACGCGATCAATAATGTAACCAATATGCTCTTTTCTAGCTGGAGCGTTTGGTGAAATATATTCTTCAACGAACTTATATGTATTCTTGATGATCTTAACAATATTTTCTTCATCAGCCCATACAAGGAAGTCCTTACCAAGTCTAGGATTCTTCTTACCTGTACGTCCCATGATTGTAAGCTTATAATACTTCTTTTCAGATCTTGTCCAAGCTCTTGTAGGACACTTTGTAACACAAACACCACAACCAATACATTTTTCAGTATCTCTTACAATCTTGTAGTTTTCCATACGAAGTGCTGAAACTGATAAAGATGTACAACCCTTAACACAAGCGTTACAGCTAATACATCTATCAGGATCATATTGTGGCATTGTCATACCAATAATACCAAAATCGTGCATACGAACCTTAGCACAGTCGTTAGCACATCCTGTACATGCAATCTTAAAGTGAAGGTCGTTAGGGAAGATTTCCTTATCGATTCTTCTTGCAAGCTTTGATGTATTATAGTTAGCAAATGGACATACATTATTACCGATACATGCAGATACATTTCTTGTACCTGATGCTGAATATCCATTAACATTTTCCTTATCTTCTGGATTCTGATTAATTCCTACCTTCTCAATAATTGGCTGAAGTAATTCATTAACCTTGTCCATATCTTCAAGATGAATACCTTCAATTTCAAAACCCTGACGAGTTGTTAAATGAACATATCCATTACCATATTCTCTAGCAATTTTTTGTACCATACCAAGTACTTCGGCATCTAGATAACCACCTGGAACTCTAATTCTAGAAGCTCCTATACCACGCTCTTTACTAATACGCCATGCATGTTTTTTGGCTTTTTTTGTATTTATATCAAGACTCATAGAAACCTCCTTAATCAAATAATTCCTTAGCTTCAGTGTAATTAAATACTGGTCCATCTAAGCAGACATACTTGTCATCCATCTTACAGTGACCACATTTACCAACACCACAGCACATCTTTCTTTCATATGAAGTCCAAATCTGCTCATCTTCTATACCAAGCTTTTTAATTTCCTGGATTGTAAACTTAATCATAATTGGAGGTCCAACACAGATAAATACTGCATTCTTAGAATCTTCAAACTTAAGGTCTGGAATATATTTAGTAACCATTCCCACAGGACCTTCATAGCCCTCTGGTGCTGCATCTACAGTCTTAATTACATTAATTGTCTTAGCCCATTCTTCAAAATCTGCCTTAAATAAAACATCTTCAGGGCTCTTAAAACCTGCAATAAGTGTTGTTGAAACTGCATCTTTAGGATTAGCTGCAAAATGCTGAATAACACCTCTCATTGGAGATACACCAGTACCACCACCAATAATTACGACTTCCTTACCCTTAAAGTTTTCAATATCAAAACCGTTACCATATGGTCCACGAATAAGTAACTTATCACCAACATAGTTTTCAAAAACTTCATCAGTAACCTTACCAACTCTTCTAATTGTAAAATCTACTAAGCCATCAGCAATACCACTTACTGAAATTGGAGCTTCACCATACTTTGGAATTGAAATTTCAAAGAACTGTCCTGGCTTAACATCACCATCAAATTCCATACGGAAAGTATATTCTAAATTAGTATGTTTAATTACTTCTTTTATCTCAGAAGGAAATGGAACGTATTCGTTTTTCATATTAACCTTCCTCCTTTGCTAATCTATTAAGAATTGCTGCATGTGAAATGTATTCAGGACAGACGTCATCACATCTACCACAACCTACACACATTGAGTAGCCAAATCTCTTTTCAAAATCGTAATGCTTATGCATAACCTTAAATCTTATACGGTCAGCCTGGCTCTTTCTAAATTCGAAACCACCAGCAATCTGTGAATAGCCATCAATCTGACATGATGCCCAAACTCTTCTTCTTTCACCAACCTTAGGATTATCCTTATAGAAGATATCCTGCATTGTAAAGCATGTACATGTTGGACAGACGAAATTACATCTTCCACAACCAATACATCTAGAACCATATTCTTCCCAAATAGGATTATCCTTAGTAGCCTTTGAAAGATTCTTAGGAATTGAAACCTTCTGCTTGTTTTCTGTTACATAGTCAGGTGTAACATCTAACTTGCTCTCTTCATTAAAGATAGCAACAAAGTCTTCATTCTTAGCATCTACTAAAACCTTGTCTCCATCTAGCTTTAAATATAAATCGTAGTCGTCAGCCTTATTAGTTCCCATAGCAACACAGTAACCTGAATCGCAAGAGTGCTCACAACCCATTAAGCAAAACTTAGCTCTTGCTCTTACTCTCTGGTAATAGAAATCGCCAAATTTATTATCAAGGTAAATCTGATCTAGTCTTTTAAGTGCATGCATATCACATGCTCTAAGGAAAATTAATAGGTCCTTAGTTGGTCCCTTTGGAACAGTAGTTTCATCTTCTGTAAAGTAGAAAAGAGTTTCGTTAATTGATAATAAAGCCTCTTTAAATGAATAATCGGATTTTTTATTCCATTCAATTTCATCAAGACTTGTAACCTTATCATAGCGAACAACGTCTACTTCTGAAAATGTACCGTCTCCTTTTTTTACTACAGGTGCATAAATATCATGTGTTTCCTGTAATGTCTTAAATATGGATTCCATCTTTTCTTTAGATAATTGATAACCCATAACACATCTCCTTTCCTTTACAAAAAGCGAATTTTATTTACGGATTGTTTTTTATTTAACAATCTTAATAACAAAGTTTTCCCCGTCCCTTTTTCTTAAAAAAAAATAAAAATTCAACAAAAAGTAAATTAAAAACCGGTCATACTTGATAATAATTATCAATTAAAACCGGTTTAAAATCTGTGATATATGTCACGCTCTATTCATTTTTGTTAAAAAATAATCAAAATTCGTCATATTTTTAGTAAATTTATACTATGGTTTTTAAACCATCCATATCTAAAACAGTAAGAACACCCTTTTCGTGCTTTATTATTTTTTCTTTTTTTAATCTAGAAATTATTCTCGATACAGTTTCCCTTTTAGCCCCTACCATATTAGCTAAAAGTGTTACTGTCACTTCAAATCTTATTCTTCTTCCACTTTCCACATCTTTACCATAGTCTCTTGCAAGTTTCCACAATCTTGCTGCAAGTCTTTTCTCAATTGGGAAAGTTCCGTTAGAATTACCTGTTTGTCTATACAATCTTCTTAGTTTATGAGCTAGAGAATTATATACAATTCTAAAGGCTTCATAGTCCTTAGCAAAATACTTATCTAAGTCCTTAACATAAATTTTAAGTAAGCTTACTTCACTTAGTGTTTTAGCAGCAATTGATGTTTTATCATCTTGCATGCATACCTCGTTAATAATTTCTCCTTCAGTGCATATAAATATAACTCTTTCATCCCCATATCTAGAATTTCTGTATAGGGAAACATAACCCTCAACGATTATGTACATATACTCTATTTTATCTCTTTCAATAAAGAGCACTTCGCCCTTGTCCTTATTAATAAGCTTGCCCAATTTAAAAAGATTATCTCTACTTTCTTTAGATAACTTATTTAGGACATTTCTTGATTTTACCTTACTGTTCATAGACTAAATATCTAATCCTTTCGAATATTAGCTTTTTTAGAATTTAATATTAACTATATTACTAAGTATTCTGTTTCTCCATCAACTTCTACACTTTTTATCTTACAATCAAAAACTTCTTCTATAACGCCTGAATCTATGCAGGCTTTAGGGCTATTGCAGGCCACAACTTTTCTATCTTTCATAACAACAATTTCATCAGCAAGTTTAAGAGCCTGACCTATATCATGCATTACAATAACCACTGTCTTTCCTTTTTTTGCAAGATCTCTAATAAGCCTATAGATATCTCTTTTACTAGCAAAATCCAGGAAATTCATAGGTTCGTCCATAACCATATAAGGGCTATTTTGAGCTAGCTGCATACTTAAAAAGACACGCTGCTGTAAACCTCCTGATAATTCATTTAGTATTTTGTCTTTATAATCTAAAAGATTAGTGTATTCTAGGGCTCCCATAATGGCCGACTTATCTTCTTTGCTCATTTTTCTTGTAAAGCCCATATAAGAAAATCTACCATGCTCCACTAATTTCTTTACTGAAATATTCAAGTTATTATCCCTAAACTGAGGCATAAATGAGAGCCTTTTCGCTCTTTGTCTAAAGCCTAATAACAAGAAATCTTCATCATTAAGAAGTATTTTCCCTGAAGTCACCTTACTCATACCATTAAGAGTCTGTAAAAGAGTAGTTTTACCACACCCATTAGGTCCAATAATAGCTGTAATCTTTCCCTCTTTAAAAGAAACAGAAATATCCTTTAAGATTGGAGTTTTTGAGACTTCCACACTAACATTACAAAACTTAAGCATTAAGTCTTCTACCTCCTTTTCTCATGAGTAAATATAGGAAAAATGGGCCTCCTGCAAGGGACAATAAAATTCCTACTGCTAATTCATATGGTGCAAATATAACTCGTCCCAAAAGGTCAGCAACTACTACAAGTAAAGATGCAATAAGCATTGATGATGGAACTAAAATTTTGGCATCATTTCCAAAAATGCTTCTAGCTATATGAGGCACAATTAAGCCCACAAAGCCTATTAAACCTGCAAAACTTACAACTAGGCCTGCTAGAAAACTGGCAATAATTACAAAAATCATTCTAAATAAGTTTACTCTAAGGCCAACCGAGTAAGCTACACCATCTCCTAAAGCTAAGATATTTAGAGCCTTAGAAAGAATAATTGTAATTATAATCGCTATGGAAATTCCTATAGCAGGTAAAAAAAGAGCATCCATTGTAACTCCAGCTAGAGAGCCTACTAGGAAATTAGTTGCATTTACATTAACATCTGAATCTAAAACTTTTATTACACTCATACCCGCTGATAAAAAGCTAGAAATTGTAATACCTGCCAAAACAATAGTAATTCTTGACTTTTCTGCAATATAAGCCAAAGTTAGTATTACAAGAGATGTTACAAATGCACCAATAAAAGCCATCATCGGTTTTAAAAATAAGTTATTAGGTGCAATTATCATAGAAAGCATTACAAAAAAGCCTGCACCTGAATTAACACCTATGGTATTAGGACTTGCTAGGGCATTGTTCATTACACTTTGTAGAATGACCCCTGCTATTCCTAAACCAGCGCCACAAAGAATTCCTCCAAGCACTCTTGGTAAACGCACCGACCAAATTATTACAGCCATCTTAGAACTTGTATCCCTAAAAGACAAAACATTTAAAAGATCCTTTAAGGGAATGTTTACACTGCCATAAACTAATCCAAGTATGGAAAAGATAACTAGTAAAATAAATACAAAAACAAGAATGCTTTTTTTACAAAAATTATTTTTTATCATAGTCCAGTCCCATCTAATAATTCGTTGGCTAAATCAATTAAGTACTTACGTCTTTTGCCTGAATCTGGCATTGTTTCTTTAGCAACTATTCTAGCCTCTGCTAATTGATCTAGAATTTCTTCAATATCACTAGGAATTGATTCTTCTATTTTCTTTCTAAGTCTTATGGCTACCTGAGGTCCAGCTCCACTTGTAGATACCCCCACAACAAGCTTTCCCTTTTTCATAACCGATGGAAAAATAAAATCACACATATCTGGCACATCTACCACATTTACAAGAAGATTTAACTTCCTAGCATCACTATATACTATCTCATTAAGCTTAGTATTATCTGTGGCAGCTACCACGTAATCCGCCTTTTCTAGGATTTCTTTATAATACTTTTCTTCAATAAGTTCCATTCTATCTGCATATTTTTTAATTTCATCAGATATTCTATCTGCTATTAAAGTGATTTTTGCGTCAAATGCTAACAACCTTTCCACTTTTTCTAAAGCAATGTTTCCACCGCCAATTATAAGTCCATGTAGATTTGTTACATCCACAAAAAACGGAAAATAAGCCATAGTCAATTCCTTTCCCTTTTAGTTTTTAGGATAAATAATATCTGCTAGTTTCTTGTAAGCCTCGCCCCATTTTGCATTTGGTTTAGAGTTATATAACATCTTATCTAAAACATAATAGTTATTATTCTTAACAGCTGTAAGTGAATTCCATGCCGGATTACTAATTAAAAGCTTATTTACATTTTCTAGGGCCTTATCTACATCACTGCCCTGAACTGTAACAAAGATATAATCTGGATCTTCAAGTAAAATAGCCTCCATACTTAAGTCTTCTAAACTCTTATTAGAATCTGCAATATTAACTGTATCCAAATCCTTTAAAATCTCGCCACCAACTGTACCAGTACTTGTTTTAACCTTAACTGAAGAAGCGGCTGCTCGTATAAATAAAACCTTTGGCTTTCTGCCATCAATCTGACTTTTAGCTGCTTCAATCTGATTACTAACATCTGTTACATTTTGCTTATATAAGTCATCTCTTTTTGTAATAGTTGTAAAAATCTCCATTGTTTTTGAGTAATCATCAAAATTATCTACATTAAAATAGGCAACTGTTATACCTGCATTCTCTAACGTTTCCTTAATTTCAACCTGACCATCTAACTTGCTTGATGCAATTACTAAATCTGGCTCTAAATTAATAATATTTTCCACATCTGGATGTAAATTACTACCTGTATTAGCCACTGATTCATCAAAGACAAAGTCATAACTTGTAAATGTATCGCTAGCTGTACCAACAACGCTTCCGCCTGCTACCATCCACTCATCGCAAAAACTTCCAAGTAGGGTAACAACTCTATCAGCCTTTGAAACTGTAAGCTCACGACCTAGGGAATCAGTAAATGTCACGCCTTCCTGATTTTGTGTTATATTAATATCTTGCTTATTATTCTTTTTTTCTGTCTCTAAACAGGCAGTAAAAGTCACTGCTAGACATAAAATTAGAGATAAAACTATCTTTCTCTTCATAATACTCCTTTTCAATTCTCTCTGATATTTTATATAATTTTAACACTTTAAATAGCTTATGTAAATATTAGCATCGTCTGGTGAGTTTCCCATAAACACTAGCTTTAAGGCCTATATTTCAATAAAATTTATAATAAATAAGTGTGATTTAAGTCATAGAGTCTTAATACTTTAGAACGGTAAAGTTTATATTTATTTTAGAACTTAATAAAAGTCAATAAAATAACCCCCACCACTTTAAAGTGGCGGGAGTCATCTCGTCTAAAAATATGTATTTAATTAGAGTTGGCCCTAAGCTTTTGGCCTAAGGCCTAGTTTAAGATGAAGCGTAATTATTATGCCTGCTTTGGAAGTGTTGCTAAATATGTTACAGCTGAAAGTGCTGCTACATTTCCTTCACCAGCTGACTTAACGTACTGGTAAGGTAAGCCTGTAATATCTCCACAAGCAAAGCATCCCTTAATATTAGTAGACATGTCACGCTTAACAACAACGTGAGCACCTTCTGTTTCAAGGCCTGGTACTAACTGTCCTGGAGAAATTGCATCTCTAAGAACAAATACGCAGTCTACTGCAATATCGTCACCCTCTGACTTAATAATTCTCTTTGTATCTTCTTTTACAATTTCTGTAGGCTTAACATTTACAACCTTAACAGATTCTGGTAAATCTAACTCTTCTTTATACATTGGAATATAAGTTACGTTAGCACAAACCTCTGAAAGGAAAGCAGCCTCTTCTTCTTCCTTCTTGCTATAGCCAATTACTGCCACATCCTTACCCTTGTAAAGTGGGGCATCACATGTTGCACAGTAACTTACACCATTACCTAAAAGTGCATCTTCACCTGGAATTGCCTTACCAGTAACTACACCTGTTGCAAGAATAACTGCACTTGCTTCATACATCTCGTTACCGCCCTGAATTCCGAAGAAATCACCCATATCATATATTGTACTTACTCTATCTTCTGTAATTTCAACTCCAGCTAGTTCAAGGTGCTTACTAAAGGCATCTGCAAGCTGGGCTCCTGTAACATTAGGTAAACCTGGATAATTCATGATAGCATGTGCCTTGCTAACCTTAGCAGACTGCTTACTACCAATCATGATTATATTCTTACCTCTATTCTTAAGAGTTAGGGCCGCAGAAACACCGCCTGGGCCTGTTCCAATGATTGCTACATCGTATCTCATGGCTTCCTCCTTTTTCCTAATCGTATTATAAATGTATTAACTACTATAGTCTAACTAGATAAGACTTGCAACACACTTTTCAACTTCTGACATCTTAGTTGTTGGTTCAAATCTAGCAACAACCTCACCCTGTCTATTTACAACAAACTTAGTAAAGTTCCACTTAATCTCTGAATTATTCTTATAATCACTATCAATCTTCTTAAGCATAGCGCTCATTGCTAATGCCTTAGGTCCTTTACCAAAACCTTCAAAGCCCTTCTGGCTCTTTAAATATTTAAATAATGGGATTGCAGTTTCACCATTAACATCACTCTTCTTGTACTGAGGGAACTGTGTATTGTACTTTAACTGGCAAAATTCATGAATTTCCTCATCATTACCTGGTGTCTGTCCTGCAAACTGATTGCATGGAACATCAACAATTTCAAATCCCTGCTCGTGGAACTTCTCATACATTGCTTCAAGATCCTTATAGTGTGGTGTGAATCCACATCCTGTTGCTGTATTAACAACTAAAACTACCTTGTCCTTGAAATCTGACATAGAAACCTCTGTACCATCTGGTGTTGTTACTGAATAATCATAAAAACTCATACTGAACCTCCATATTTAAACTTTTAATTGACACGAACTACTTAAAGCTATTATAACATAAACTTTTATACAATGTTAGTTAGTAGATGTCACCATATATTTTTTAGTAAATAACAGATTTAAGTATTTCCTGTTTAATTGCTTTCAATTAGATTGTATGCAATCTTTGATAATTTGTCAACAAAAAATAGAGATTTAAGATAATTTTTCTCAAATCTCTATTTCATTTCGCTTATAATCTACATTTTCGCTATATTTAATTTTATAAACTCCACCAAAAATTGACAAAATTTAGTTCTTAGCTGCTACAACTGCCTCTACTAAAGCGTCTACATTTGCATAATCAGCATCCTTAGCTCTAGACTTAATTGTAACCATATCGCCAATAATTTCTACATTCTTAAAGCCTTCAATATGTCCCTTCATCTTACGACCAGCTGTTGGACCCCAAGATCCGTTCTCAATAAGAGCGACCTTACGATTCTGGTATGTCTTATAAGAAAGGTCTACAAGGAAGTCTTCCATAGGAATAAATACGCCACCATCATAGCTTGATGCAGCAAGTACCATTCTATCAAATCTAAAGGCATCTGCTACAGCCTGAGACTTGTCCTGTCTTGTAAGGTCTGTAAGAACTACCTTCTCACCCTTTTCTTCAAGCTTCTTAGCCACATACTTAGCAACTAGTTCTGTATTGCCATGAATTGAAGCATAAGCTACTAAAACGCCGGATTCTTCTGGCTTATAGCTGCTCCATGTGTCGTATAAGCCAATATAGTAAGAAAGATTTTCAGATAAAACTGGTCCATGAAGTGGAGCAATCTTCTTAATATCAAGAGCTGCAGCCTTCTTAAGAACTGTCTGAACTGGAGCACCATACTTACCAACGATATTGATATAGTATCTTCTAGCCTCGTCAACCCAGTTGTCCTCTTCAAATTCAAGAGCGCCAAACTTACCGAAGGCATCAGCTGAGAATAAAACTCCTTCTGTCTCTTCGAAAGCAAGCATAACCTCTGGCCAGTGTACCATTGGAGCCATCATAAACTTTAATGTATGCTTACCAAGGCAAAGCTCGTCCCCTTCCTTAACAAGATGCTGTGGGTACTTATCTAACTCTACGAAGTTTGAACCCACTGAAAATGTCTTTGCATTTCCCACAACTGTTGTCTCTGGATACTTAACTAAGAACTTCTCGATTCCGCCTGAATGATCTGGTTCAAAATGTAATACAACTAGGTAGTCTGGCTTCTTTCCCTCAAGTAATTTCTCGATATTAGCAAGCCACTCGTCTTCTCCTCTATCATCTACGCCATCCATTACTGTAATTTTATCATCTAGAATAACATATGAATTGTATGAAACACCATTTGGAACTTTATACTGACTTTCAAAAAGATCTAAGTCCTTGTCATCAACGCCAACATATCTTATAGCTTCAGATATATTATTATCTTTCATTTATGTCACCTCTCTTTTCTATTTATTAGCAAGATTATTATTTATTTGTAATCACGCCTAAAGTAAAAGCGTAGCATAATGCTACGCTAATACTTATTTATCTTTTTTTATTATACTTACATTAACTATTAGATGTAAAGATTATTTTAAGCATTTTAGCAAAAGAAATCTTGTTTCCCTTAAACAAGGCTGTAACTCTATATAAACGTCCTGATAATATCACAAGAATTACTGATACTACTATGCTAACTGCTAGTGACGCAATTAACTGGCCTGTTGATATAGCTCCAAGTAGTGCAAAGCCCGGTACAATTAGGGCTGCCGTAAATGGAATTAAACTAGCCCAAATTGGACAAGTTCCACCTTGTAGTACTCCTCCAAATAAAACTCCAAAATACGAAGCTAGAAGCGCTAAAACATAAATATAATTATTACTTGCTGCCTCTTCTCTAGTTGTAGATAAAGCACCTGCAATAGCTGAAAGGCTTGAGTATAATACAAAGCCAAGAATAAAAATCATTATAGCTATTACAACATATAAAGGATTAAAGATATCATAGCGATTTAAATTCTTAAGGAAATAAATCACTGGATTTGTGTTACCTGGTCTAAAATGATCTGTAATAAGCACACCTGAAACTAGGCCAACAACTAAACTTAATACCCAGATTACCACCTGTAAAATAGCTGCACAGTTAATTCCAATTACCTTACCCGCTGCAAGAGCTTCTGGCTTAACAGAAACCAGCATGGTATCCATTAATTTGTTTTGCTTCTCCACAACTAAGGCCTGAGTCACGCCCTGACAATAGAACAATACCATAAAGTAGAAAAACATTAAATTTATGAATGGCACTATGTACTTAAGGGCCTTAATAATAACGTCACGAACGTAGGAATCTGCAGTTTCTGTATCAAGTTCATTTAGCTTATCATTTTTACTAATACCAGTATTATAGCCAGTGTAATCATAGCTATTAACGTCAGTATTCATAGCGATTGTCATAATCTGGTCTGTACTTAAACCAAGAGACATCACAGCAAAGATATTAGAATACTTATTAATGAACTTGTTATAGTTATTGATTTCCTTCTCATCATCTGCTAAGGCATCCGGTACTATAAGGTTTGTTTCAATTAAGTCATCCTTTGAAAATAGCTGCAATACCGCTACTTTCTTGCCTTGCCCCGCTGCTTCATCTGAAAGCTTAAGGGCTGTGTTTAAATTTTCTTCATTCACATAAACAATATTATCGTATCCATCTTCTGCAAGAGTATTTAAGGCATTAAAGTTTACATCTGAAGAGCTTACTTGATTTACAACGTAAATGCTCTCAAGTCCACATTCATTTAAAGCTGCATCCCTGGCTTCACCCTTACCATCCTTAGTTGTAAGCAAGAATAAAACTGTTGGTGCTATAAGTAGCACAAGGGCAAGAAATGCAGTTAGTGATTTAAAGGATTTTGTATTTGCCATGTTCTTAAAAGTGAAGGCAAAAACTTTAGAGAAATTCTTAAACATTTGTTACCTCCTCCTTTTTTCTAGCTAATTTAATAATATCCATAAACTTATATCTATGGTCATCACTTAAAATAAGTGTACGATAAACCTTAGCGCAAAGCATTGCTAAAGCAGCAACAACTAATACTTCGATAATAATAGAAATAATCATTGCAATTAAAGGTAAATCTCCAAGCATATATGTGATTGGCGCAAAATAGCATGAGAATGGAGGTATTATGCTTAACACAAGCATTATCTTCTCGTCAAAGAACTGTGGTCCAAACATAGCCACAAAAGCTACAACCATATTTACTGTAGCAACCACCTGAATGCTTGACTGAATATCCTCCATCTTGTTACAAGCACTTCCCATAATTCCTGCAAAAATCGAAAAAATAAGGTAAGTACAAATAAGAGAAATTAAAATTACAGCTACCACAATTGGTCCCTTACTAAACACAACTGAGAAATCAATAAAGTCGATTTCATACTCTAAATTGAGCAATGCCTTGCACACACTATTAGAAATTAAGGAACCCACTGTTCCAAGAATAATAATTGTGAAAATGTATGTCATAACCGCTAATATCTTACCTGCTATAAGGGCTAGTGGACGTACACTTACAAGGATTGTTTCTGCAAGCTTTGACGACTTTTCTTCCATAACAACTGTAACAATATATGAAATTGAAAGAGAAATTAAAATTACCATCAAAAGTGACATCTGATATGAAATTGTAAAAATCTCTTCCTCAGAATTCTTATTATTAATCATGTCATTGTATTCTGTTGATGTCATAGAATCGTTTGTACTAACTCCTGACATTACATACTGCACATCAAGGCTTGAAACACCAGCCTGCTCATATCTTTTAGCATTAAAAGTATCTGAGATAGAATCAAGCACCTTATCAAGTGTTGCATTGGAAATTACGCTATTATCTGAGACAACACCATCTACTAAATAAGATGCATTTTCATAATCTGTAGTTAAATATACTGTGATTAAAGTATCCTTAGCTTCTACATTTTCACCAAGACTTTCATCTACGCTAACAGAATTGCTAAACTCTGCTAATTCCGCCTCATAGCTTAGGGCATCCTTTGTCACTGCAATATAAGTATTAGCTAGATTCTCCCCAATAGCGCTAGAAACATCTTCTTTGCTTAGCTCAATCTCAGTACCGTTACACACAATAATTCCATTGATAGATACAATATCCTTATCATTATAGTCATCTAAAGCTGAGGATGCAGATGTTGCGCCTAAGTTTCCCGAAACCATCATTAAAGGGCCCATAAACCACATTAACAATACAAGTGTAATGAGTCCTATAAGGTATGATTTAGACTTAAACATCTGGCCTGTAGTAAATTTATAAACTGACTTTAAGCCTTTAAGACTATAAATATTTTCCTTTTTAGAACCTGCCATATTATGCACCTACTTCCTTAACGAAGATTTCATGTAGTGAAAGTTCGCTTAAGTCGAATCTAATAACTGTTATGTTATTGTCAATTAAAGTTCTAAGTAAGGCATTAGCCTGCTCATCTCCTGTAACCTTACATGTATATTCTTTATCCTTTTCATTAACAAGTTCTACACCGGCCTTGTTAATATAATCTGTGATATCCACTTCTGTCTTAATATAAAGGTTAACTCTTCCGTAAGATTTCTTAATCTCATTTAAATTACCTGAAACTACAGCCTTAGCTCTTGAAAGGATTGTGATATCAGTACAGAACTCCTCTACAACTTCCATCTGATGGCTAGACATAATGATATACTTGCCATTAGCAATCTGCTCTCTTACTACATCCTTTAAGATATCTGTATTTACTGGATCTAATCCTGAAAATGGCTCATCAAGCACGATTAAATCAGGGTTTGATAACATGGCAATAAGGAACTGAATCTTTTGCTGATTACCCTTTGATAACTGATCTGCTGTCTTTGGCTTAACCTTCTTAATTGTAGCTGTTCTTCTAGCAGCAAAAAGTGATTTCTTACCAGAATTTACATTATTAGCACTACCAATCTTTCCTGATTCAACTCCTTCAAAGTGTGGGTAAATGTATTCTTCCACCTTAAGTCTCTTAGCCCAGTACTTAATTCTCTTATCAAGTTCTTTTCCTGTAACTCCTCTTAAATTACCAAAATATCTTATCTGATCAAGTAATGAATACTTCGGATAAAGGCCTCTCTCCTCTGCCAAGTATCCGATATTACATGTATCAAAATTAAGTGGCTGTCCATTCCATGTAACTTCACCACCATTTTTCTCAAGCATTCCTAATATCATTCTTATGGATGTTGTCTTACCAGCACCATTACTACCAAGTAAAGCGTAAACCCCTGGCTCATTCATTTCGAAGGAAATGTTATCAACAACCGTTTTGCTTCCGTACTTTTTTGTTAAATTACTTACAATTAAACTCATAAGCCCTCCTTGAATAATTTGTGTTCGTGCGGAATTATTCAAAAAACACATTATACACCCTAATTCATAACGTACCTTTTCCTTTGAGTTTCTTCCACAAGCAAAAATATATCATAGTTTATAATTATTATCAATTTTAAACTATGCACTTTTTGGAAATAAAATTTTATTGATCGCACTTTTATATTTACTATGTGTTTAAAACGTTTTTTGGCATAAAAAAAATGCGATATCCATATTCATGAAATCATAAATTTCAAATAAAAATGGATATCACACTTATTATTCACACATTCTCATGTATTAATCTTCTTTTTTATAAACAATATAGTAAATTAATCCTACGAAAATCATTCCACCAAGGATATTACCTATTGCTACGAATAAGAAATTATGAAACATTGAAGCAATGTTTAAGTCTGCTAGCTTATCAGCTGTTAGGCCGTAAAGTTCTTCTGCCTTAGCCACATAGCTGTCATTGTGCTTTGCAAACAATCCAATAGGAATATAAAACATATTAGCAACAACGTGCTCGAAACCGCCAATTACGAAAGCGAAGATAGGGAAGAAGATAGCTAAAATCTTTCCTGCCACTTCCTTAGCTGAAGCTCCCATTAAAATAGCCATACATACTAAGATATTACAAAGAATACCTGAAGTTACAGCCTTTACTGGAGTAATTGTTGCCTTTCCTAGCGCTACTTTAATTGAATAAGCTCCAAGGGCACCTGATGTATAATCAAGATTACCGCTAAAATAAATTAAAGCCACAATAATAAGTGAACCTATTAAGTTAGAGCAAAATACAATTATAAGATTTCTTATAAGATTAATTACTTTAGTCTTCTTGTCGAGGCAAGACATAATCATTAAACAGTTTCCTGTAAATAGCTCGCCCCCAACTAAAACTATCATAAGTAAACCTACAGGGAAAATTGTTCCTGCAACAGTTCTAGCAATTCCAACATTAGAAATGTTGTGAACTGCTGTGTTACTTGTTGCACCACCTAAGGCAATAAACATACCTGCAAGAATGCCCATTAAGATTAGTTTTGTAGTTTTCATGGAGCCTTTTTTAATGGCTCCATTCATATTACCTTCGATTATTTCTTTTAAATTATTCATTACTTAGTACCAAAAATTCTATCACCAGCATCGCCAAGACCTGGACAGATATATGCATCCTTATTTAATTCTCTATCAAGGTGTCCAACATAAATCTGAACATCTGGGTGTGCCTTGTGTAATCTCTCAAGACCTTCTGGAGCAGCAATAATACACATAAACTTAATTGTCTTACCACCTGTCTTCTTAATCTGATCGATTGCATCGATTGCTGAACCACCTGTTGCAAGCATAGGATCTGTTACAACGATTGTTCTTTCTTCGATTGGATGAGGAAGCTTGCAGTAGTAAGGAACTGGCTCATGTGTTTCTTCATCTCTATACATACCAATATGACCAACCTTAGCAGATGGAACAAGGCTTAAAACACCTGGAACCATACCAAGACCTGCACGAAGAATAGGAACGATAGCAAGCTTTCTACCTGCGATCATTGGAGTCATGCATGTTTCGATTGGTGTATCGATTTCTACGTCTTCTACTGGAAGATCAGCTAATGCTTCATAACCTTCAAGCATAGCGATTTCTTCTACTAACTTTCTAAATTCATTTGTACCTGTAGCCTTATCTCTAAGCAATGAAATCTTATGCTGGATAAGTGGATGCTTAAATACTACTACATTCTCTTCATTATCAAAATTCATACTATTTCTCCTTATTGTCTGTGTTCATTACATATACACCACGGCTCTTGTCTCCACTTGGATTAGAACCGAATGTATAATCGTTACCTGGTAAAATTGCGTTAAGTAAAATACCAACAATAGCTGCAATAGCGAGGCCTGTAAGTGTAATCTCGGCACTTCCTACAGCAAATGTTAAACCGTCTGAGAAGCCTAAACCACAAACGAAGATTACGCCTGCAATAATTAAGTTTCTAGACTTTGTTAAGTCAACTCTGTTCTCAACTACGTTACGAACACCAATAGCTGAAATCATACCGTAAAGCATAAATGATACACCACCGATAATAGCTGTTGGCATTGTTGCAATAATTGATGAGAACTTAGGAATGAAGGAAAGAACAATTGCAAATACAGCTGCAAGTCTAATTACTCGTGGATCATGAACTCTTGAAAGCTCTAATACACCTGTATTCTCACCGTATGTTGTATTAGCAGGTCCACCTACTAAACCAGCGAAAGCTGTTGCAATACCATCACCCATTAAAGTTCTATGAAGACCTGGATCTTCAATAAAATTCTCTTCAACAGTAGCTGAAATAGCTGACATATCACCAATATGCTCCATCATAGAAGCAATGGCGATTGGAGCCATAACTAAAATAGCTGTAACATCAAATTTACAAATCTGGAATGCTGGAATACCTACCCAACTAGCAGAAGCAACGGAACTAAAGTTAAGAATTGCTGAGCCATCAGGATTAGTAATTCCACATGCATTAAGAATAACTGCAACTACATAAGAAATTACTACGCCCATAAGGATAGGAATAATTTTAAACATTCCCTTACCCCAGATGTTAAATATAATTATAACACCTAAAGCTATAATTGCTAATAACCAGTTTGTTGATGCACTTGAAATAGCTGAGCTAGCAAGTGATAAACCGATACAAATAATAATTGGTCCTGTAACTACAGGTGGTAAGAACTTCATAACTCTATTAACACCTACTAGTTTAATAATAAGTGCAAGTATAAGATAAAGTGCACCTGCCACTACAACACCACCACATGCATATGCAGCCTTGTCATTAGCTGACATTGTTGCATACATGCCATTATTTAAATTAGCAACTGTACTAAAACCTCCAAGGAATGCAAAAGATGATCCAAGGAATGCTGGAACCTTTAACTTAGAACAAAAATGGAACATTAAAGTACCAACGCCTGCACAGAATAATGTAACAGAAACAGTCAAACCTCTTGTTAATTCTTCACCGCAAGCTGCGCTAAAATATCCAGAAACAAGAATTGGGACAAGAATTGTTGAGCCGAACATCGCAAACATATGCTGTAAACCAAGAATTAACATCTTAGGAATTCCTAGTTGTCTAGCATCACGAATCGCTCCAGAATTTTTTTCACTCATAGTGACCTCCAAAATAAAAGTAAATATGTCCTAGGCGACTTATTAAAAATTCACCTAGGACATTATAAAGTATTATCTTCTCTTTTTCAAATAAGATTGTGAAAAAATTAATTTTAAAAAGTATTGTCTGACTTCTTATTATGATATATCAAATAGTCACTCAAACCATCTTAGCTAAATACACTTGTAGCTACACTTGATAATAGACCATTAGAAGATGATTTTGAACTCTGCTGAGCGCTGTTACTTGTAGACATTGTAGTGCCATCCATAACTGGAGCCATAAGAATCTTACCTGTTCCTCTATATACATTTACTAAGCCTTCACCACTAAGGCCTGAACCGATTAATGACTTAGTAGACTTTTCAACAGAGAAAGCTAATGAGCCAGACCATGCAATGGCCATGTTACCATCGATTCTTACTTCATCATTTTCAAGATTAATCTCAAGTAATTCCTCTCTTGGGAAGTTACTTTCTAATACTGCAAGACCCTGTCCCTGTAAGCAAAGGTTAAATAAACCTTCACCACCAAGAAGTGCTGAACTAGCATTATTACGCGCTACAACATGATCAGCAAGATTAGCATCGCAAGCAAGGAAAAGGCCATCATCTAAAACAACACCCTGTGGACCCCAGCTAGCAACATCTTCAATTAAAAGATGTCTGTAAGTTGGCTCAAGCATTAAGTAACCAGCACCATGATAAATTGGCTTAATTGCAGATTCACCAGTAACTGAGCCCTTAATCATCTTACCTACAAAACCGCCAACGCCGCCTACATTTGAATCCATCTGAATTCCACCTGTATGCCACTGCATAGCGCCTGCCTGTAACTTTACTGCCTCACCATTAAGAGTACATAAAAGCTGTCTTCTCTTAACATTCATCTGCTGCATAAAATAAGCTGTCGCAGCTGTATATGGATTAACTGACTTATCTGACTGATATTCAATTACCTGATAGTGACCCTTATTTTCGATGCACTTAATGTTTGCGTTGTTAAATAAATTATTTACCTGTATCATAATTTACCCCTTTTCATTTATTTTTTGTTTCATTAAATTTTTTGTCTTTTGCTTTACAAGATTTATATTATCATATTGTTTAATCTTTAAAAAGAATAAATTTACATCTTTTTATTCATTAACGTGCAAATTTTACATTTTTATAATTATGAAAATCTATCTTAGGCCAAAATGCACAATAATTATATAAATAATCCAAGAAACTATATTTAATCTGTAGTTTCTATTGTATTTCTGCTGATACAAGAGTATAATTATACTATAACGGAAGAGATGATAATTAAGTTTTGTTCTTAAAAAGGGGATGTCAACATGAGCGATTTTAGAAACTATCTTGACTATCCTAGGAATTTTCTTTCAAGTAATAACTATGTTAATCGAAATGACAGTATTAGCAAATCCACCAAAACTGCTAGTATTGAAACGTTGACCAAGGAAGATTCTACCACAAATCAGAGCTCGTTTGCAGAAGTTATGGCCGAGCTTGGAAGTTCTGGAAGTTCCTTCGATACTAAAATCTAATTAATTTATAAGGACCACTTTAGTGGTCCTTTTTTTATTTTGAAATCGTCAAAAATAATCAGACATAATTTGTTATTTTTTTCGATTTTGATTGATTTTGATTGACATTATACTAATAACATGATAAGTTATTAATATAACATAGTCCATTTTAGATGAATCTACATTTTAAAGAAAGGAGCTTTTATGCTAACCAAAGAAAGACATGACATCATAGTTAAAACTGTAAATGATAAGAACACTGTAACTGTTGCACAACTAGTAGAATTATTAGGAGTTTCAGAGGCAACAGTCCGTCGTGACCTTAATGCACTTGATAAGAAGGGGCTCTTAATAAAGGTCTTTGGTGGTGCTACTGCTATTCAAGAACCAACTCGTGTTAAGGAGTTTAATGTTCCAGAAAGAGCAAAGATTAATGTCGAAGAGAAAGATATTATTGCTAAGTATGCAGCATCTCTTATTCACGATGAAGATTTAGTATTTATAGATTCAGGAACAACAACTTTAAAATTAATAGATTATCTAAAGGGTAGTAAGGCTACATTTGTTACAAACGGTATTGTACATGCCGCTAAATTAGCATCTAAGGGTTACAAGGTTTACATCGTTGGAGGTCGCATAAGACCTGAGACAGAGGCTATTGTAGGTCCTGAATGTATTGATAGTATTTATAAGTACAACTTTACTAAGGCCTTCCTTGGAGCTAACGGTATTACTAAAGAAGCTGGTTTTACAACACCAGACGTAGATGAGGCACTCATAAAGACTAAGGCAATTGAGCGTTCATATACTTCTTATGTTTTAGTGGATCATACAAAGTTTGGCTTACTATCAACTATTAGTTTTTCAAATTTAAATGGAACAAGTATTGTTACTGACTACATTCCTGAAACTTTTAAGTATTTTAAAAATCTTACCGTAATAAAAGAGTTAAAAAAGAACTAATTTAGTTTCACTTAATTATGGGAGATTTTGGCAAGATAAATTCTTTAGAAAGGAGGATTTAAAGTGGTTTACACAATTACTTTTAACCCGGCTCTTGATTACGTAATGAGAATGAATGGCGATTTAGATATTGGCGAGACCAATAGAAGCCAGAGCGAAGAACTCTATTACGGCGGTAAGGGAATCAATGTTTCTGTTGTTTTAAACGAACTTGGAATCTCTAATGTTTCTCTTGGATTTATTGCTGGATTTACTGGAGATGCTATTAATGAAGGCGTTGCCAAAATGGGGGTAACAACTGATTTCATTAAGCTTCCTAGGGGAATCTCAAGAATCAATGTTAAACTTAAAGCTAGCAAAGAAACAGAAATTAATGCACAGGGTCCCGATATTGATCAGGCCTCAATTGATGCATTATTTAAGAAAATCGATGCAATAAAAGACGGTGATTGCATCATTTTAGCAGGAAGTATCCCAAAGACACTTCCAAGCGACATCTACGAGAAGATCTTAAAATCCCTTGAGGGAAAAGATGTTATTAAAGTTGTAGATGCAACTAAGGATTTACTTATGAAGGTTTTACCTTATAAGCCATTCCTTGTTAAGCCTAATCAGGCTGAATTGGGTGAATTATTTAATGTCAACATCGAAACAGATGAAGACATAATTAAATATGGTCGTATTTTACAAGACCGCGGGGCAATTAATGTATTGGTGTCATTAGGAAAGCGTGGGGCTTTACTAATACCAGAAACCGGAGAACCTATTCAAATGGGTGCTCCATCAGGAAAGGCTGTAAACACTGTTGGTTCCGGTGATTCAATGGTGGCAGGTTTTCTTGCGGGATATCTAAAGACAAAGGATTATTACGAGGCTTTAGCTCTTGGCTCAGCTGCAGGTTCAGCTACTGCCGTTCTACCAGGCCTTGCTGATAAGAAAACTATTGATATCCAGCGTCAAAAAATTGTTGATGGCGACTTTATCTGTTAAACAGATATTTAGCGCGTATAGATTGGAGGTTTTTATATGAGAGTAACTGATTTGTTAGACCCAAAAGGCATACGCCTTGGTGTTGGTCTAAAGGACAAAGACGATGCTATTGCACAGTTAGTTGCATTGCACGACTCTGTAGGTAATCTAAGCGACCCTGCAGCATTTACAGAAGCTATTAAAGCTCGTGAAGCTAAGGGTTCAACAGCTGTAGGCCAGGGAATTGCTATTCCTCATGGTAAGTCTAGCGCAGTAAAGAAGGTCGGACTTGTAGCTATTACAGCTCCTTCTGGCGTTGACTACGAAGCTCTAGATGGTCAGCCATCTAATTTACTTTTCATGATTGCAGCTCCAGACACAGCTGCAGACACACATCTTGAAGTTCTATCACGACTAATGACAATGTTAATGGACCCAGAATTTGACAAGGCTTTAGTAGAAGCTAAGACAACAGACGAATTCTTAAAGGCCATTGATAAGAAGGAAGCTGAAAAGTTCCCTGAAGCTGTGACAGAAACTCCAAAGCCAGCAACAAATTCATCTTATCAGGTTTTAGCCGTAACAGCTTGCCCTACAGGTATTGCTCATACTTATATGGCTGCTGAAGCCCTTGAATTAAAGGCTAAAGATATGGGGGTATCAATTAAGGTTGAGACTGATGGATCTGGTGGTGCTAAAAATGTATTAACAGACGCAGAAATTGCAGCTGCTGATTGCATTATTATCGCTGCTGATAGAAATGTTGAAATGGCAAGATTTGATGGCAAGAAAGTCATTAAAGTTCCTGTTTCAGATGGAATTCATAAGCCAGAAGAACTTATTAATAAGGCTATTTCTGGTGAAGCAAGCGTTTATACTCATAAGGGTGGCGCAGGCTCTTCAAGTTCATCAAAGTCAGGAAGTTCAGTATATAGACATCTTATGAATGGTGTATCTCATATGCTTCCATTCGTAGTTGGTGGTGGTATTTTAATTGCTATTGCCTTCTTACTTGATGATTACTCAATTGATCCAGCAAACTTTGGTACTAACACACCTGTTGCGGCATGGTTTAAGAATGTCGGTGGTTTCGCATTTTCATTCATGCTCCCAATTCTTGCAGGTTATATCGCAATGAGTATTGCTGATAGACCGGGTCTTGTAGTTGGTTTCGTTGGTGGTTATATGGCATCTGTTGGTGCAACATTTGCAGCACCTGGCGGTGATTCAAAGGCTGTTGCAGGTTTCCTTGGTGCATTACTTGCAGGTTTTGTTGGTGGTTACATTGTTCTTTGCTTAGAGAAGATTTGTGATTACCTACCAAAGGCAGTTGATGGTATTAAACCAGTACTTATCTATCCATTGATTGGTACTTTACTTATTGCAGTTGTTATGTGTGCTTTCAACCCACTCGTTGCTATTATTAACAACGGTATCTCAGATGGTTTAAGCTCACTTAGCGGTGCTAGTAGCATTATTCTTGGTATGATTGTAGCCGGCATGATGGCTATTGATATGGGTGGCCCATTCAACAAGGCTTCTTATGCTTTCGGTTTAGCTGCTATTTCAAATGGTAACTACGATGTTATGGCTGCAGTTATGATTGGTGGTATGGTTCCTCCAATCGCAATCGCTCTTGCTACAACAATTTTCAAGAACAAGTTTACAGATACAGAAAGAAAGAACGGTCCTGTTAACTACATCATGGGTCTTTGCTTCATTACAGAAGGTGCTATTCCTTACGCAGCTGCAGATCCACTTCGTGTAATCCCATCTTGTATCGTGGGTTCAGCAGTAGCCGGTGCTCTTTCAATGGCATTTAAGTGTACTCTTATGGCTCCTCACGGTGGAATCTTCGTATTCCCTGTAGTAGGTAATTGGCCTATGTACCTTGTAGCCTTACTCATTGGTTCAGTTGTTGGTTGTGCCCTACTTGGTCTTCTTAAGAAAAAAGTTGCTAAGTAAATAAATTACTTAACATAATGCAATAAATTTGTTATAATATTCTCAAGAAAACAAGGAAACAATTAGCAATTAGATATATAAACTAGGAGGATTTGACTATGGTATCACAGACACTAAAAATCGTTAACGAACAGGGAATGCACATGAGACCAGCAAGCGTTTTAAGTCAGAAGATGACTCCATTTGCAAGTACAGTTACTATTCATTTTAATAACAACACTTACAATGCTAAAAGCGTTATGGCTCTAATGAGTGCTTGCTTAAAGTATGGTTCAGAATTTACATTAGAGGTAAGTGGACCAGATGAAGAAGAAGCAATGGCTGCAGCCGTTGAAATCATCAATTCAGGTTTAGGTGATTAATGATTAACGACCGATTCAGTACTAGGTTGTTAAACTAATTAATAATAGATGAGTTGTAAGTAAGAATACATACTATTCTTTTTCATTTTAATTTCCTTTTAAAAAGAGAGGCTTTATGCCTCTCTTTTTTTATATCTTAAGTTCTTAAATTCTTTCCAAGCTCATTAAACTTCTCTCTTCTTTGCTTTTCAAAGAAGTCATTGATACTTGATAAAACTACCTCTTTTGACTGAGACTTAAGCAAATAAGCCTCTGGCTTTGGATTAAGAGATAAAACCTCCATAACACTGTCCTTATCTGACTTTGCAGTTAAAAACATAACTGGGATATTAGCTGTATCTTTCTCACTTTTTATCATCTCATAAACCTTAGCCCCTGAAATGACTGGCATTTCATAGTCTAATAAAATCAAATCTACTTTATTGGTTGCAAGGAAGGTAATTGCACTCATACCAGAATTTACCATAAATACCTGATACTTCTCATTTAGCCATGATTTCATAGTTCTTAGCATAGTTCCATCATCATCGCAAACCAATATTCTTTTTTTCTCCTCAATCTTAGAACGCTTATCCATTACTTCTTCTAAAACAACGGTTAAGTTTTTAATATTAATCGGTCTTTTAAAGATACCAGATATGAGATCATCCTCAATTGCAGGCTTTAGAGAATTAACCTCCTTATCACTACCAACAAGGTATAATAATCTATCCATATCATCCTTTAAAAGGTTATTAATATATATTAAATTCTCATCATTTAAAGCAAATTCGCGCTCTAGATACATAATAAACAATTCCGGTAATTGACCAACAGCCTTAATTGATTCTTCGTCAATCTCAGCCCTTGTTACCTTAAAACGGGCCTTAATTAACTCTTTTTCAATTGCACCAACCATAAAAGAATTGCTATCGCCTAATAACAGAACTTTCTTGTCCATATTCGACCTCACTTAGTTAATTTTGTCCATAATGTTATATTTTACTAGAAATCTTTTTATTTGCAACAATCAATATATTTAGTCATTAAAATTTAGTTAGATGATTTTTAATTTTCTGCATTAACCTCCTTTAAAAGTGCTGTTAATCCATCAATATCTACTGCCGCCATAAGCTGAATTAACTTGTCATAAATCTCCTGATATTCTGCTGGAACTAAGTATTCATCAAGCATATCCATAATAGAATCCGCTCCATCAAAATCAAAGGCTTCCACAAGCTCCTCTAAACTTCTAAAGGCATCCTTTAGCATGTTAATTTCAATCTCTGGCTTATAAACCTTACTAGCCCCATCCTTTCTCAAAACAGTGTTAATTTTGTCCTTATATGTTAGGAGATCCTCTAAAAACTTTGGTGTTAATTTATTGATCTCGTCAACATTTTCATCCATACCATTCTGCTCGAGGCTTGCAGCCCTACGGGAAATATCCATAGCGCCTATAAGTCTTGCAGAACTCTTAATTGAATGCACCTGAATTGTGTAATTTCTAATATCCCCTTCTTTGTAGTATTTCTCAATCATGTCATGCCTTGAATCAATGTTAATTAAGAAATTCTCCAAAACCTCTTCAAGCACATCCTCGCCGCCACAGTTTTGCACCGCCATATCAAAATCGATGCCTTCCACATCCTTATTAAAACGCTCCTCTGCGTTTAATTTAGCGCCCTGACTCTTAACTGCTGTGCCGCCGTAATTACTTGTTCCAATAGTAATATTTGAGCTAGAAGCTGCGCTTTCTCTAGACTTTTCCTTTTCACTATTAGATACATTTTCCAAAGGCATAAGAAGGTTAATCTTCTCCTCTGGCACAAGTCTAACAATCATATCTTCAAGTCTTGCCCCATCCACTGGCTTTGACATATAGTCTGTAAAGCCCTCCTTTAGATACATGTCCCTAGCGCCGGAAACCACGTTGGCAGTAAGGGCAATAACGGGCACGCCTACATTTTTATTATCCTCAGATTCATTCATATGATGCAAGAGCTCAATGCCGCTCATATTTGGCATTCTATGATCTATGAAAATAACATCATACCTTATAGTATTTATAAGACCCAGAGCTTCAACACCGCTTAGTGCTGTGTCTATCTTAACTCCGGTATTTTTAAGCAAGCCCTTAATTACTATTAAATTCATCTCTGTATCATCAACCACGAGTATTCTTACATTGTCTGCCTTAAAGCTTTCTGAATACTCCTGACTTCCATCCTGCGCTTTAATATATGATTCCACGAAATTACCCATAACCTCTCTGCGAATAATTTTTTGATTGATTTCTATTAAAAATCTAGAACCTACTCCAACTTTACTATAGACCTTTAAATTAGCGCCCATCATCTCTAGAAGCTTTGTTACAATGCTCATTCCAAGGCCTGTGCCTTCTGTGGTTCTGTTGCGCTTCATATCTAGTCTTTCAAATGGGCTAAAGAACTTGTCCATATCTTCCTTGGCAATTCCCATGCCCGTATCCTCAACCCAGATTTTAAGCCTTATCTGGTCGTTTGCTATGTCATCAAAGCCAACCCTTAGGGTAACTGAACCTTCTGGCGTATACTTAACTGCGTTAGTAAGTAAATTTAAAACACACTGTTTAAGCCTCAATTCGTCCCCGTAGAGGATTTTGGGAAGGTAAGGGTCTACAAATACGTTAAAAGCTAAACCCTTGTCCTTGGCCCTAATATCAATCATTACCACTAGGTCATTTATAGTAGAACTTAAATCATATTCAATGTTTATGATTTCCATTTTTCCAGCTTCAATTTTAGAGAAATCCAAAACGTCACTAATAAGTGAAAGTAAGGTATTTCCTGCATTTTTTATGTTATAAGCATATTGCTTTATATTGCGTTCACTAGTCTCTCGAATAATTAACTCATCCATGCCAAGCACTGCATTTATCGGAGTTCTAATTTCATGAGAAATGCTTGATAGGAAGTTATTCTTTGCCTCATTAGCCTGCTTTGCAATCTCAAGCTCCGTCTTTAATTCCTGCTCTTTATTAATCTTATCAATGTAATCCATAACGTCCTGCATTACATTGTTTAGATTGTTATAAAGAATCAGCATATCCCCTTTTCTCTTAGGTTGCAGCTTAACATATTCCTTAAAGACTCTTACTCTTTCCTCATCAGAATTTGCCATACCAAATTTCTTTAGGTAATTGGTCATGTGCCTGATTGGAAAAAGCACTGAGGTCTGAATGGAATATACGAAAATGGATACCACCGGAATTACCATGCAAGAAATAATACTAATTACTCTAATGGTAAATTCTAGATGACCAATTCCAACAGAGGTGGAAAGATATCCCGTCTTTGAATACTGCAAAATATAGGCCCTTGTGTAATCACTATCAAAGTCTGTAACCCTAAAGGACAAGGAACCAATAACTCCTGCCACCAAAGATATAAGTATCAATTCAACAATAATGTAGAGCACCACTCTTCTTCGTAAATCCGACTTTATATCAAAGATCTGGTCTTCTTCATTATCTACGTAATTAGCTGTGTAAAAATGTCCCACAGAGAATAGATTTTTCTTTCGATCCTCTAAATTAATTAGGACATTATAAATTATTACAAATGCGAAAACTACCTGAGATAAGGAGCTTACATAAAATCTAAACAAGTTATTAGCTGTATAAACTGGTATCGCATTTATACCACACAAGGCAAGTATTACCACGTTGCCTATAGAAACATAAAGGGAAACTATAATAAAACCTATTGTTATAGTCTTATAGGAACGGAACCACCATTTTCTAGCCATCGTATACATAATAATAACCAAAAATAAATGTACCGATATTCTAGCCGCCAACTGTAAATTAAATATAACCTGTCCTCCAAAGATTAGTAAAATATATAGCATTGCAGGCACATAGCCTAGAATTCCGGAAATAAGCATAGTTGGCAAAAAATCGAAATAATAAACCATACCATTATAGCTTAAGAAGAATATATTTTCCCTTAAATCAGTACAAAATATAGTTACAGAAAATATAACCGCAAAAGCCTCTATTAGATAATGTATAATTTTTTCTTTTTTCTCTAAATTTTGTGGATAGAAATCCATATATAAACCTCATTTAATCAAACAATCACGAGTTCAACTAAGTTAATTATAGCACAAAAATAGTTTATATACAATTATGCAAAATTAAAAAAAGGGCACTTCCCAAAGGAAGTACCCTTAAATTGATTTATTTAGTTATTAGCATATAGTCAACTATTAATTGCTTAAGGCTTAATTACTTCTGTACGTTGAAAGCCTTCATACCTGGGTATGTAGCTGCACAGCCAAGCTCTTCTTCAATACGAAGTAACTGATTGTACTTAGCAACTCTTTCTGATCTAGAAGGAGCACCAGTCTTAATCTGGCATGTGTTAAGAGCTACAGCTAAATCAGCGATTGTTGTATCTGCTGTTTCACCTGATCTATGAGATGAAATTGCTGTATAGCCAGCCTTGTGAGCCATCTTAATAGCTTCAAGAGTCTCTGAAACTGAACCAATCTGGTTAAGCTTAATAAGTACTGAGTTAGCAGCACCCATTTCGATACCCTTTGAAAGTCTCTTAGTATTAGTAACGAATAAATCATCACCAACTAACTGAACCTTCTTGCCAAGCTTTTCAGTCATTCTCTTCCAACCTTCCCAATCTTCTTCATCAAGACCATCTTCAATTGAGATGATTGGATACTTGTCAACTAAGCTCTCCCAGTGAGCAATAAGCTCATCTGATGTAAATGTCTTACCTGACTTTGGCTGCTTATAGAAACCAACACCCTTAGATTCGTCCTTCCATTCAGAAGAAGCAGCATCCATAGCGATCATGAAGTCCTTACCTGGTTCATAACCAGCAGCCTTAACAGCCTCAAGGATTGTTTCAATTGTCTCTTCATCAGATGAAAGGTTAGGAGCGAAACCACCCTCATCACCTACTGATGTAGCAAGACCCTTGCCCTTTAAAATCTTAGCAAGTGCATGGAATACTTCTGCACACCATCTAAGAGCTTCCTTAAATGAAGGAGCACCTACAGGCATAATCATAAATTCCTGTGTATCTACTGTGTTAGTAGCATGAGCACCACCATTTAAGATGTTCATCATAGGTACAGGAAGTGTTGTTGCCTGAGCACCACCAAGGAATCTGTATAGAGGAATATCAAGTGAGATAGATGCTGCTCTAGCTGCTGCGATTGATACAGCAAGAATTGCGTTAGCACCTAACTTATCCTTATTCTCTGTTCCATCAGCATCAATCATAGCCTTATCTACAGCATATGTATCTGATGCATCTAAACCGATTAATGCGTCGTTAATAATTGTGTTAATGTTCTCTACAGCCTTAGTAACACCTTTTCCAAGATATCTAGACTTATCACCATCTCTTAACTCAAGAGCTTCAAAAACACCTGTTGATGCACCTGAAGGAGCTGTTCCGCGTCCGATTGTGCCATCTACTAGATATACCTCAGCTTCAACTGTTGGATTTCCTCTTGAATCAAGAATTTCTCTACCTACAACTTTTTCAATTTCTAAATAATTCATTATAGTTGCCTCCAAATTTTCTTTTAATTAGTTATTACTAACCGATAACCAACACCATTTTATCATCTAAAAAATGTATACACAATAAAGCTAAGAACATTTGACAAAGAATTAACGATAATATTTATCAATAAGAAAATGTATAGACTTATACACTTACTACAATGCCGCCATCATAGGCATATAGCGAGCTAACTCCCGCTGTATCCACGATAACAACCTCTTTAATTTCCATTGCCTTCTCAATTAACTCCTTGAGCTTTAACGCTCTTGCTGGCGCATTACAATGAGCTATAACCAAGGTCTTATTAGCTGAATCAACTGTGTCTGCCTTGATATAATCAATCATATGCGCTAGCGCTTTGTCCATCCCCCTACTCTGACCTAGTTTAACGATGCTTCCATCGTCACCCGCCATAATTGGCTTGATGTTAAGAGCAGATACCAAAGCTGCTTTTAAGTTTGATAGACGGCCATTCTTTCTTAAAACCTCAAGAGTTTCAAGAACAAAATAAGTTCCCATTCCAGCTCTAAACTTTTCAATTCTCTCAACAACCTCTTCAAAACTTAAGCCTTCCTTAACTGCTCTCTCAATCATAAAAGCAATTAAAACCTCGCCTGCAGCGGCTGATCTAGAATCAAAAACATGAACATTATTAGTTCCGCCATCTTCTTTATACATTTCACCTGCAAGTACTGCCGCATTATAACTTCCACTTAACTTAGAAGATAATGTTACGACGTAAATGTCAGTATCAGTTACATTCTCAAATTCATCAATATATCTTTGTGGTGATGGACATGCTGAATGAGCACCATTCTTAGACTCTCTAACTCTTCTTAAAAAGTCTAACTGATCAAAGGTCTCATCATCAATTATTTCATCATCATCCACAACAAGTGTAAGAGGAACTACTGCGAAATGCTCGTCTTTTCTGTATTCCTCTGGTAAGTCACAACAACTGTCAACTACAATCTTATAAGCCATTAATCTCTCCTCCAAATACCATTATCCTTCAAGACATATATATACACGTTACGTAGTTTTTAATACTAGATTATGTTATCCTAGATAACTTTGTATGTCAAGACTGTATGCTTACTCCCTAGCTTTTAAAAAGCGTCACTTTTCTTTTCCTTACATAAATCCATCATATCTCTAGCCTTTTCCTTAACCTTAGGATTTACCTTCTTTGAAACCGCTACCTTGGCTAAATAATTAAGGGCCTCATCATAATCCCCACAATTCATGGCAAGGACGCCAATAAGGAATTCAATGGATTCTTCATCCATACCACAAAGTGGTGGATACTCCTTAATTAAGGCCTCTGAAAAGCCCTTATAGGCCTCTTCTCTGTACTGTAAAAGTCCTTGCTCATAAACAATATATTTACTAAAATCTTCGTCAGATAATTCATTTTTATCTCTACCATCTAAAATCTGCTCTAGTCTTCCCTCGTATAACCAAGAGAGCTTTAGACACAAAAAGGCGCACTCACTTAACTTTGCAGGTAGTTTATTAATCGCTGTTAGTAAGGCCATCTTATAACGCACAATAGCATCATCATATGTATAAAATGGCTTATTAGACATATCAATACCTGCAAATTTACTTCCAATTACTTCATTTAAATGAATTCTCTGGCTATCTGATACAATATCAAATTCTCTTGAAACCGCAGAATACCCACATACTGGACACATAATAACATCGTATTTAACTGTATCGATATTAGAATATCTAGGTCTTAAATCATCATCTGTGCCTATAAATCTTGCCTTTCCAGTTCTTACCTGCTTATAGGTGAAATCAGCATTACATGCGGCACACTTACATTTCTTGTCAAATATCAAATCCGATTCGCTTACTGTCTTCTTTTCATTATTACCGCCCATATTCAACCTCATCAAATATTAAATTTATACACTAGTAGTATTTAAATTATACCATTGATTTATAAAAAAGAAAAGAGCCTGACTCCCCAGTCAGACTCTTTTCTTTCACGTTTATTTTATTTGTTACACCCTGAAAATTTCTCGCCAACCTGGCTCAAAAAAGTCAATTAATGTTTGAAGAAATTGCTCTGCTTGACTTCTTGTAAAATCTCTTCTTACAACTTCAAACAAGGCTCCATAATATGCACGCATCAAGATCTGCATATATTCTGGCTTCACGGTATTAATAGGAACTTTTTTCTCTTTGGCAATCTGAATTAAAGCATTCACATCCTTCAATTCACGCACAACAATGTCATCAAGAAAATTCTCGTATTTAGTTCCCGTTGAGCAATAGATAATAAGTTTAAAAGCATCAAAATCTGCGTATAACATGTTTAACACGTTCTCAATACTATTCGTATCATAGATAGCCTTTAGATTATCCTCATCAATCCTTTTGATGCTATCTCTCTTCACGCTCTCGTAATAGTTATTGAATTCATCCATTGCAGGTTGTACCACTTCGTCAAACAACGCCTCTTTGTTTGTGAAGAGCTTGTATAACCCTGCGACACTAATTCCCACGTCGCTGGCAATGTTACGCATGGAAGTGTGCTCAAAACCGTTCTCTAGAAATTCGAGTTTGGCTTTAGCCACGACTAAGTCTCGAACCTCTTTAGTTAATTTCGGCATTGTGCCTCCATTCACACTACGACTATATTTCTGTCCCTAATGGCTTGCGTCATCAAGGACGCAATGAGTTTGGCGTAGTCCAAACTCTAGAATTCATGAAACCAAAGTTTAAATCCCAATCAGCTCTAGTTTTGAATTCTTTCTTTCTCCCGTCTACTTATCCCGAAGGTTCCCCAGCAGTGTTATCTCCCTACATATATCTACTTAAGTTCTAAGGGATCCCACCCCACTTAGATACTCGTATTACAGCAGTAAAGTGTTCGTTAACACTGTTTACAGTATAATTTACTGAATTTGGACGGTCAAGGGGGGTTTTTACGTTGAAACATTTGACTATCAAACTATTCAACAAAGCAAGATTTTATCTAGGTTTGTTATTTATATACCAATAATATAGTTTCTTAAATTACCCCCTTTTTGTATCTGAATTTGGGGGTGAAAGGGGGTAGATATAACAAAAATACCCACCCCCTTTTAGTCCTTATAACAAAAAAACATAAAAAAAGGATTAGTTTTTATACTAATCCTTAGAAAAAATTCATCATACTATTCACTGTTCTAGTAATCTTTGCTATGTCTTCATAGCTTATATGATCTATTGCTTTATATTGTTTAGCCAGTAGATTGATACGTCTTACCTGATCACAGCAAGCATATCCTTTTATCTTCTCGCCTTCAACATAAACATGTTTGTCATTGTTCTTGTCTTCATCAATTATAGGACACACCATTACCTTTGCATCCCTAGCATTCTCGTTATTATTAATTACTAGCGGAACAAAATCAATTCCCACTACTTCAATAATATCACCTTGTTTAATATTTGCTGCCATCTAATCTCCTTTGCTTTTCGCCAGCCTATATTTAACCTTTACATTACTATCTTGTTGAATCATTCTCAATTATTTCGTAGCCAAGCATTACCTCGTTAGCACTAATAGGTATCTCTCTAATTAAATTTAGTAACATAGCAGCACCCTTAGCACCAGCCTCTTCATAGTGATACTTAACTGTTGTAAGTGTTGGCGTAATAGCCATTGAAAAGTCAGAATAGTCGTGTCCTACAACCTTGACGTCTTCAGGAACTCTCTTTCCTCTATCCTGTAAATACTTTATTGCACCTACAGCAACTCTATCTGAGGCACAGACAACACCATCAAGATCCGGATATTTACTATACAAGCTCTCCATGATTAAATATCCAGATTGCTTTTTAATATCACTAGTACTTATCTGACTGTCTTCACAAGGCAAATGAGCATCCTTTAAGGCCTTTATAAAGCCCTTTCTTCTCTGCTTACCATTGGAAATGTCTGCATCATTAAAGCCAATAAAAACAATTCTTTTACAGGCCTTCTCAATTAGAAAATTAGTCACCATATAAACTGCTTGGTAGTCATTATAATAAATGCAATTGCAGCCCTCTACATTCTGTCCAATTATTACCACAGGACATTTCAATTTATCAATTGCAAGTCTATGCTTGTTAGTTACCATAGAACTTAGCAATATAACTCCATCCACTCTATTCTCATTAAAAACCTGAAGGTACTTTAGTTCCTTAGATACATCATCGCCAGTGTTTCCAAGTAATAATTGATAGCCTTCAGTTTCTAATCTATCCGATATGCCATTAACAACTAAGTTAGTTGCAGTGGAATTAAGTCTTGGAATTATAACGCCAATTAGCTTTGTCTTCTTAGTTCGCAAAGTTTGTGCCTGGGGAGATGGGACATAGCCCGTCTCCTCAACCACTTTCCTTATTGCTTCTCTTTTTTCATCAGAGACATAGCCATTATTAAAATACCTAGAAACAGCTGCGTTAGATACGCCTGCTAATTTAGCTATTTCATTAATCGTCATATTAATCCATCTCTCTAACAATCTTTCTTAATTTAAGCACCATAGAAGGTGATACTGAAAGCTCATCAAGTCCCATCTTAACAAACTCTTCTGTAAGCTCTGTATCAGCTCCTAATTCACCACAAATACCACACCAGATACCTGCCTTGTGAGCATTGTCTGTAGCCATCTTTATCATTCTTAAAACAGCTGGATGATGTGAATCATAGAAATCATCTAACTTTGAATTCTGTCTATCAATGGCAAGTGTGTACTGTGTTAAATCGTTAGTACCAATACTAAAGAAATCAACTTCATGAGCAAGTTCTTCACTCATAATTACAGAAGCAGGAGTTTCAATCATGATACCCTGTTCTGGAATTCTAAAATCAATACCAAGTGATGTAAGCTCATCAGCCACTTCCTTAACAATCTTCTTAATCTGCTTAACTTCATCCACCGAAATAATCATAGGATACATAATAGAAATATTACCGTAAACAGCAGCTCTTAAAAGAGCACGTAACTGAGTCTTAAAGATATCCGGCTGCTTTAAGCAAATTCTAATAGCTCTATAACCAAGAGCTGGGTTATCTTCTTCACCTAAGTTGAAGTAATCAACCTTCTTATCAGCACCAATATCAAGAGTTCTGATAATAACCTTCTTATCAGCCATATTCTGAGCAACCTGCTTGTAAGCTCTAAACTGTTCTTCTTCACTTGGGAAATCTTCTCTACCAAGATATAAGAACTCAGATCTAAATAAGCCGATACCTGAAGCATCATTCTCTAAAACAAGTGCAACATCACTAACAGCACCAATATTAGCATAAATGTTAATCTTCTTACCGCTCTTAGTTACATTCTCCTTACCCTTTAACTGATTAAGGAGTTCAGCCTGTTCCTTCTGCTTCTGAATCTGCTTCTTAACTTCGCACTGCAATTCAGCAGATGGATCAAAAGTTACTTCACCCTTAACACCATCAACTACAGCAAGTGTACCATTCTTAATCTTAGATAAATCCATATCTACTGATACTAATGCAGGAATGTTCATCATTCTAGCAAGGATTGCAGTATGTGAATTAGTTGAACCATGAACTGTTACGAAGGCAAGAATCTTCTCCTTATCCATCTGAACAGTCTCACTAGGAGTTAAATCATCTGCAATAATTACAGATGGTTCCATAGATGAGAAGTCAACCACTTCATTGCCCTGTAAAATGTTAATAAGACGGTTTGAAACGTCTCTAATAT
This sequence comes from Lachnospira sp., assembly GCF_016290755.1. NCBI lineage: Bacteria > Bacillati > Bacillota > Clostridia > Lachnospirales > Lachnospiraceae > Lachnospira > Lachnospira sp. Next base: position 569 of record NZ_JAEEVD010000022.1, on the reverse strand, counting down.
CTGCAGCTCTAGCTCTCATATAATCATCATCCATAGCTGCAAACATCTCAGCAAAATTATCACCTGCAACAGCTACAGCAAATTCTGCATTAACATTCTCTGTTCTAATGATATTCTTGATAGAATCGTTATAATCCATATCTTCAATCATCATCTGATGAGCTTCAAAAATTGCTGCTGAAGCCTCACCAACTTCCTTTAAAGCCTTATCATATAAAGCTCCTAACTGCTTAATTCCTTCTGCAACAGCAACATCTACTCTTGCAACTTCAGAATCTGTATCAGTAATCTTTTCACGAACTACTGGTTTATCTTTCTTATCCAATACAACTACGTTACCCATTGCAACGCCCTTAAATACTGATTTACCTGTAAATTTATCCATAATTAACCTCGATTCTTTAAATTATAGATTGTTCTCAAAGAAGTCCTTGATGCTAGCAAATGTAGCTTCTTCATCTCCACCTTCTACATTAACAGTTACAGTATCGCCACACTTAACACCCATTGCCATTAAAGCCATAAGCTTTGTTGCTTCTGCTGATTTATCTCCCTTGCAAACTGTGATC